>JBAUBP010000352.1:0-4330 GCA_049676905.1 Bathyarchaeia archaeon | reverse complement strand
TCTACTTGTAACATGTCAGCTTCCTTTCCATTTGCGAGAGCGATTTGATGCCATCGTTCGCCAAAGGCACCTGTAGCAACATTGAGGCATCTTTTCTTAACGCAGTTTCTTATTGCGGCTTCCATTAATCCTGTGGAAGATGAGGTTGAGATGAAGACATAATTTTTTGTATACATTATTTTCTTGAGTTTCTCGACACAATTTTCTAACATTTGAGAAAATTCTTTTCCTCTATGATAGATCATAGGTCTCTGCATTTGTTTCATTACATCTTGTCCAACATCAACTGGACCGGGAACGAATAGCTTATCCATCACTCAACCTCCTGAAGTGCATGTCCTCAATCTTATTTTATATTTTCTAGATTTTTTAGAGATTGATCGGATATTTACCATACTTTATGATGGCGGAATAGAGAGCCTCAATGTTCCAAGGAGGAACCTCAGGCTGAATAACATGTCCAGGTGCGACGATATAGCCACCACCAGGAGCCCCTGTTTTGATAGCTCTTCGTACTTCTGTATAGACGTCTTCTACACTTCCACGTGGAAGTATTTGTTGGGAACCAATCCCACCGCAAAAAACAATTTTGTCACCATGATTTTCTTTCAAGATCGCAAGGTCCATATCTGGACATTCCGGTTGGATAGGATGTAATACATCTACTCCAATTTCTATGAGGTCTGGAATGAACATGGCCATATTTCCGCAGGAATGATAGTATAACTTCGCATTGGTTTTATTGTGGATATGATCGAATAGTTTTTTCTGTCGTGGCTTCAAGAATTTTCTATATATTTTTGGACTCACTAAAGCCGTGGTTTGAGCTCCTAGATCATCAAGTGTTGTTACTAATGTTGCATAGTCTCCAGCTTCATCCAGTAACATATCATAGATTTGGATCTGTTGCTCAGTCACTTTGTCTAAAATGGCTTCAGCAAATTTTGGCCTTAGATACATATCTTCTAGAAGTTTATTGAAACCTCTGCGCATCCATGATGGTTCAAATATACCGCCTCGCCTAATGCACGCAGCATAATCAGCATCTTCAATGCACCTAGCTGTTTTACCAACTCCGTCTACGCTGAAATCTTTTTCTGGATCAGGCCAATAAGGGTCTGATAATATTTCATTCAAGTCTTCTACATGTTCAAGAGGTGCTGGAGTAGCGATTTCCATATATGTTCCACCAGCTTTTCTGTGGAAGCCAAAGGGGTCAATAAAGGAATTGTCAGAATACAGTTTTCTAGGCACAAATGGTTTAGATAATTTGAATGATACTGGACGTAGATCGCTTCTGAAATATTTGTAGATTTTTTCATCGATTTTTGGCTGCCACCACGGATTAAAAGATGCCTCTGCAGGCCAATAGTCTATCTCAAAGAAGTGAGTTGGCAAATTCAGATAATGTTTCAATCTGAAATATGCTTGTTTGGTTATGAAAGACATGCAACCGCCCAGCTCACCAGTTACCCTGTCAGGCTCCTGATGCTCAAGGATTTTCCATACTCTTTCACGTGGAGAATATTTCTCTCCAGGATGAAGTATTGCTTTTCCAATTTCCTGACTTGTCATTTAACATGTTGCCCCATTCGAGTAATTGCAAACAAGTTTTTGATATTAAAATTCTTTTAGAACAGCTGTCCAGTACTCAATGTGAATAGACTTTATCTTCCTCCTGCCCCTCCTCCTCCGAATCCGCCCCCACCACCAAAACCGCCTCCTCCGAATCCACCTGACCCAGTACCACCTTGACTAGGTAAAGATGCGATCATTATAGGATGAATTATGAGGGGGATATCAGAGGCAATATTAATTTCTTCGAGTTTGATTCCTAATTCCTTCATAGCCTTAACAACATTATCGCCTACTCCCAATGAGGTACCATAGACAAGCCATTTACCCCACATCGATAGATCTTGTGGTGTATACTTTTTTATTTGAACTAAATCTGATAGCATTTTTTTGAATGCGTCCCATTCTAGTTTTTCTTTGTAAGTGGATCCACGCCATTTTCCAAATAATGTTGACGGGAATGCGAAAGCTATCAACGATTGCACGATCAATATGATTGATGTGGCTGCTGCAGTTAGAAAAAGCATAAACGCATTATTAAAAATAAATCCTAGAAATATGCTTAGTATAAGTAGTAAAATTGAGATCATAATGAAGGGGATAATTTTCATTCTTCCATTTTCAACAAATTCTTTAGCTACATCTGGTTCAGCGGTTCTCGTGAGATAAGATAATTCCCTCTGCAGTTGCTTCAATCTCGGCCATTCAGATCTAGTTGAAGTAAGTTCTGACGCTAATTTCTCAACCTCATTTGTATCTATAGTTCCATTTTGTGATAGGTCTTTTAGAAAATTGACCGCTCGGAGCTCATAATTATCTAAATCTGTATCGTCGAGTATCTGTGTGATTAATCCACTGTTTTTTCTTTTGATGCTAATTTTTTTTCTTAGATGTAGGTCTAGTAGTGTTGCATAGAACCCATCTTTATCATAGTCCAATGCGTCATTCTTGATTACGAGATTTACTAACCATGGTTTTCTTTTTTCATTAGGTATAGTGCTCAAGTATTTTGGAACGACGAAGGGTTTCTCTCTACCATAAACGATATACAATAGTACAAATAGAAATGGGAGAATCATTGAAAATGCGCGAGTACCTTGCCACAAAGCTGTAGCGCCATAATATTGAGCCGAATATTGGATATTTACTTGAACCGTGCGATCTCTTACATTATCGGATCTTTTTGGAAAACCATCAAGAACATTCTTAATATCGTTTTTTAATAGCATCTCTATTTCCAAAAGTTCATCTTTCTCTGAACTTCCTCGAAATATGATTCTATTTTCCTCTTTGAACATTTGCAGTGATGGGGGGTGTGGATATATTTCCTCTATATATCCCACATCTTCAATGATCAGCGTCACATTACGATATTTGACATGTTGATTAGCAAGTTTTAGGTTAACGTGACATATTTCTTCGTCGTATTCTATCGGTGGATGAATTTTGAAAACATAATTGATCGTGTATTCTCCTGAATCGAATCGTTGAGATCTGAAGCCCCCGACTTCATTTAATTCTGCAAGAGATTTTATCGTATTAATTATTCGAGTTTGGTTTCTATAGGGTTCTGAAACCCTTGTTGATCCCAAGAAATTTTTCATGTATAATATCATTTCTTTTTTAGATGAGGAATTTAGAAACTCTATGTATGGTTGTTCTAATTTTCCCTGAATAAGTGGTGCTTCCCATATTCTATATAACATTCGGTACTGGTTAGATTTTTTTATTTCATAACTATACTCTTCGATTAGTGTACCATCAGTGAGATATGTTGCGACATATCTATCTACAATGATGTCGCCTTCGAACGTCGATGGAATATACTCTATTAGAGCTATGCCTGAAATTGCTACTAACAATGTAACAATCGCTAAAATGATTATTTGTTTGGTCTCCGCCAAAGTTTTTGCCTCGAGAAATAGGTTGTGTTTGCTTATGTTAATTCTTCATAACTCGTCTATGACTCATTTACTGATATCAATCTATGTCACAATAGCAATCAATAAACTTGGGATTATACACCAAGTTTTATTAGAACCGTTGAGAGAAAAGATAGTTCTTAGATATCCACATTAAAAATTGATTAATATGGAAGTTGGAAAGGATTGAATAAAAAAATAGTGAAACAGTTTACAAGTGTTTTCAATCCCACAATTATGGTCATATTTTTAGTATCATCGATGATTAGTTCCTCAACATTTTTTGGGATCGAGCCGGTTGGAGCGGCTGCAGACATAGAAAATATTGATTGGACTTTGGTTTCTTATGGCAACCAAAATAATCCAACATCTGTACTACCTATAACGCCCAGTGATATTACGGCTAGCTTTAGCGGGGGTTCTATTACTGGTTCTGCTGGGTGCAATACCTATTTTGGCACCTATCTAAGTCCTGGAAACGCATTGAGTATTACAATTGACGGTTCAACCATGATGATGTGTAATCAACCTGGGGTTATGAACCAAGAGAGTACTTTTATCTCTGCTCTTGAGGCGGCTCAAACTTACCAATTAATAGGCAATAAACTTAAAATCGCCTATGCCGGTGGAGTTTTGATATTTACCACTAACCAGTTGCCACCTCTTCCACAATTTGATTTTAATATTAATCTGTTACCTCCATCTATTACGGTTGAGGCTGGTCAACCAGCTAATTTTCAAGTAAGTTTGACTTATAGTGACATAGCATATTCTGGTACTACGGTAACTATCCAGGTCAGCGGTTTGGGTCCCGGAATGACATATCAATTAAC
>JBAUBP010000351.1:0-3272 GCA_049676905.1 Bathyarchaeia archaeon | reverse complement strand
ACATTAACACAAGCCGACCATGCAGCAAAAGCTTCAGGCATTCTAGATTTGTGCGATAAATATGGAATTCAATTCAACAACCTAAGTAAAATTAAAGATCAGATAACAATCAAGATACCTGACTACGAATCAATAAAACAGATAACTATTCCTCGAATAGTTCTTGAAAGTCACATCATCAGTGCTGCCAAAATGAAAACACACATGGATACAACAGTAACGCTTGGTTTAAAGAATATGTTCGGATTGTTACCAGACAAAAATAAAAATAAATTCCATAGTAAAGGAATTTCAAAAGTGATTGTAGACATTAACAGAGTACTTAGACCAACAGCCGTAGTTATCGATGGATTTGTAGCCATGGAAGGTAATGGTCCAATAAGTGGAATCGCTCTCCAGATGAACCTTGTATTGTCTGGAATAGATCCTGTGTCGACAGATGCAACAGCGTCTCGCATAATGGGATTTGATCCTCACAGAATCTATCATATTAGACGTTGTTACGATAAAGGATTAGGTGAGATAGACTCCATTGGAATTCTAGGTGAAAAAATCAATAACATAAAAAAGAAATTTAAACCGGCATAAAAATTACATTCAATCAAGCATAGAGATATCAACCGATGTAACGTACTAGATTTTAGAGAATCAACTTTTTAGATAAAACATAGAGTATAAACAAAAAAATCTTAATGCAGAATATTAATCATTTACATCATAGATCTTATTGACACAGTACGAGATGAGGTACATATGCATACAATAGAAGATTACAGGAAAATTGTAGGCGACGATATTATTTATTCTATACATAAAAAGGTAAGTAGACTTTATGGCAAATCTATTCTGCATGCCAATTCAACTCAATATGGGGGCGGAGTAGCAGAGATCCTCACATCTTTATTACCACTAATGAATGATGTAGGACTTGAAGCGGATTGGCGAATTCTACGAGGTACCCCCGACTTTTTTACCATAACGAAAAAATTTCATAATGCTCTGCAAGGAGACTCAATAAATTTCACAGATCTCAAAAAGCAAATATATGTTCAAAATAATGAAGATTTCTCAAGTTATTGTCGTATTGATGAAGATTTTGTGGTAATTCATGATAATCAACCTCTTCCACTAATAAGGCTAGAAAAGAAGAGACAACCCTGGATTTGGAGATGTCACGTAGACTTTTCAAATCCTAATAAAGAGCTGGTCGATTTTCTCAAAGATTTCATTCTTAGATATGATCTCATGATAGTTTCTAGCGAGAAATATTTGAATAAAGAAATTCCTATTGATTATAAAATAATTCCTCCCGCGATAGATCCTTTAACACCAAAAAATAAAGAACTACCACAAGAAGTAATTTCAAAATATTTGAAAAAATCCGATATACCAACTGATAAACCAATAATTACTCAAATATCAAGATTCGATAAATGGAAAGACCCTGAGGGTGTAATCGATGTATTCAAACTTGTTAAAAAAGAACTTGATTGCAGATTAATTCTCTGCGGTAGCATGGCCACCGACGACCCAGAGGGAACAATAATTCTTGAAAAAATACGAAAAAAAGCTCAAGAATTAATCGACAAAAAGGACGTAATTCTGATAACAAGTCAAAACAATATTCTAGTCAATATTTTACAGAGAATTTCAAACGTCATAATACAAAAATCAATCAAAGAAGGATTTGGGCTTACGGTAACTGAAGCGCTCTGGAAAGAAAAACCTGTAGTTGGTTCAGACGTAGGAGGAATTCCACTTCAAATCAAAGATGGGGAGAATGGTTTTCTATTAGATCCATTTGATGAGAAAGGATTTGCAGATCGTATTCTACAATTATTACAAGATGCTGATTTATCAAAGAGATTTGGAGAGAAAAGTAAGAAAAAAGTTATCGATAATTTCTTGATAACTAGACTATTGATAGATTACTTAGATCTATTCTATAATATTTCTCCATAATTTCCTTGATTATTCCTTGATTGTTGGTGGAAGATAATAGACCAACTAATAGAAAATTAGTGCACGCCAGTGAAAATAAAGAATTCGCAGCAAATGCCATAATCATAACAAAAAGGATTATAATGACTACCCATAGTCTAGGTGTCGTATTCATGTATCTGAATTGCAATCATTATCTAGATGTTTTCCTACTCTTTTTCTTTTTATGTTTCGATCTACCCTCTGTCCAAGTATCTTTTGATTTTCCGATCCATCTAGTCATCTTTTGTGCACAATTATGAATTTTTTAAAGACAATGCGATGATTAATTATTTTTTATCCTTTGGGATGAATGCAACAGCCCTCACGGGTGACCCTGATCCGTGCTTTATGTTTAAGGGTAAAGTAAACAGGTACGCTCCATTTGATGGTAATTTATCCAAGTTCTTAAGTCCTTCCAAAATCGGGATGTTATGCTCTTTTAGAAGTTTTATGTGTGAAGGTTCTGTGTTCCCAAGATTTTGGGCATCAAGAAAAGCAGAAATAGAATCAACTGTTGGTGTATCAGTTCCAATTAGTTTGATCTTTTTCTGGGCCAGATATGTTGCTGCTTCTTCAGACAGACCTGGAAAATCTTTCAAATATTTACATTTCTTAGGTGTGTTGATTTTGTCATCTTTTGTAATCCATCTCTTGTCCCACCCATATTGAAGAAGTATGATTTCGTCTTTATTTATTTGACCATTCTTATTCTCCCATGATTTGATGTCTTTTGTAAATACTTCTTCAGCCAATTTTTTGTTTTTTAGATTTATTACTCGGCAAGGTCCATGCCAACTATCCAAATCGATATCATCAAGCCATCTTGTCCCACCGACATGGGCAGGTGCATCCACATGAGTTGCATGATGTTCGGCAATTTGCAGTACGTAAGCATTGTAACCATCATCTTGCTTCATAGACATCCATGGCATATGATAAAACGGCAAATAGCAAGGAGTCCTCTCCTCCAAAACATGTGTTAGATCGATAATACGATAGTTGGAGATAACATCTTCAAGTTGCATTCTTGACGCCCATAGATAGATTTCTTTTTGAATAGTATTAAGATATAATAATATTCGGTGGATAATTGAATGAACAGGACAAATATCAATTGTCCCCTAGAAAAACTCAGAAAATTGTTGATTATATTTGGTTCTCTCTTACTTACAGGCAGAGGATACATGAATCATGCTCCCGCAGCTTGAAGAGATCGAAAAAAGACGCAAAAGTCTAGACTTGAGCCAAAAGGAGCTTGCAAAAATGGTTGGCGTTAGCCAATCCATGAT
>JBAUBP010000350.1:0-2188 GCA_049676905.1 Bathyarchaeia archaeon | reverse complement strand
ATGCATCTACAACTTTGCTCATTATCTTTTTAGCGAGGTTTTCAACACTATTTCTTTCTGACTTTTGGGGTACAATCCTTTCAAGTACTTTGCTGAGGGTTCTATCAGTTTCAGTTTTCAAGATTTTACCTCAAATATTGTAGAATAAATTGGTCCTTGAGGGGTTAAAACACTCTTCTTGAATCTAATAGCTTCGGCTATCATTGAACCGTAAGTCTTCTCTTTGGATTTATAGAGTAAATCTGCTATTGCATCCCTATTGCGGCCGCTTCTTATACGTGCAATGGTGACGTGAGGACTAAATCCTTTTTTATCTTCTGAGATGCCCAGCTTTCTGAATTGTGATTCTAATGATCTTGAGATTCTTGACAACTCTTCTTGGCCAAGGGTTAAACCAACCCATATCACGTTGATTTTTTTCATACTTGGGAACGCACCAGTACCTTTGAATTGAATCTCAAACGGTTGAAATTCAATAAGTTTCATCATATCAACGATTTTTTCCATAAGAGTTGTTTCTATCTCTCCAAGAAAACGCAAAGTCAAATGTATGTTTTCGGGTACAATAGGTTTTATGTCTGCACCAATATCGATAATCTTCTTCTGTAATTCGAGGATTTGGCTTCGAAACTCCTCGCTCTCGATATCTACGGCTATAAAAGATCTAATCTTCTCCAATTTATATCAATACAAATAGTAATGCATACACAATTTAAGAGTGGGCTTAAAGGCGACTTGATTAATCAAAATAATTGAAGGTTCTGGGTTTTTTGAAAAGTATTAAAAAAGTTATCGGCATTGCTGGAATGTCTGGTGCCGGTAAGGCAGTTGCATCAAATACTGCAAAAAAACTTGGCATCCCTGTATTCGTATGCGGTGATGTTCTAAGAGAAGAAGCAAAAATGAGAAAAATTGTTGCTACACCAGAAAACTTTGGCAATCTGATGTTTCAGATGAGAAAAGATGAAGGGCCTAGTGTAATGATCAAGAGGCTTTTGCCCAGAATATTAGACGCCAAATCAAAAATAGTTATTGTTGAAGGATTACGTAGTATTGATGAACTTGAATCGTTAATCAATAATTTTGAAGTTACCTTGTTAGCTATTCATACCAATCCTAAGCAAAGATTCCAACGTCTTACCTATCGAGGAAGAGGGGATGATCCCAAAACAATAGAAGAATTTAATTCTAGAGATACTCGTGAACTATCATTAGGCGTGGGCTCAGTCATAGCATTAGCCGATTACCTAATTATGAATGATTCAACACTTGAAAAGTTTCAGGAAAAGCTGATGGATTTTTTCAAGAATTTATTATGTAAAAATTGATCGATTCTATTTATTGATCTGACATTAATGTTAGAAAAAGTGCACTTGCGTATGCTAATCTATTTTGACTCTATTATGATCTTTTTCTCTCCTGGTTTGAATTTTATTTTTACTTTTACTGATGAAGATAGTTCAAATGGAAATGAAGTATCCTCCACAAGATCTTTGGGTAGGTATACGAAGTACTTTCCATCTTTTCTTCTGAATATGCTGCCTACGCCTTGATTCCCCATTTTGTATCACTCTGATTTCTTGAACAAAACAAGCGTCTATATAAATGGTGATGATTACTCAATGCTTTAAAAAGATCCAAATGAGATTTTCAATAACTTCGTATCTATGTTTGAGACTATTATGCATTTAGTGAATCAAAATAATTGAGGAGCCCAATATTGGAAGATGTAACGGTAATCGTTGAATCAGATATTCTGCCTACTGAAGACGAATCGAAGGTAGAGCGTGCTGTCCGTAACATATTTCCATTAATTGAGATTCGTCTTGAGGAAAATAAAGGAAGGAGAATCAAAGGCCATGCCAAAGGACTGGAAATATTATCTGAATTCCGTAGTCTATTGAAAAGAAGTAGAATCAGGGCTGCAACAAGATCCATAATGTTGAGGTCTATATCCGCTTCAAGTATAACAGTGACCCTAAATAAACAGGCAGCATATGCTGGACACGTTTCCTTTACAACGGATCCGAATGAATCGCCCTTGGGTCCTATAATTCTGACTATCCAATCACAAAAACCTCAAGAAGTTATAGATTGGCTTGTGAAACCAAAAAGACAAGAAAACTAAATGATTACAATCTCATGAATGCTATGGATTCTTAATAGGTAGCTTCATCAGATCATGTGC
>JBAUBP010000349.1:0-1577 GCA_049676905.1 Bathyarchaeia archaeon | reverse complement strand
CGAAAGCATCGTGCAAAAATGGGGTCTTGGAAGTCATATTAAAAAGGCAAAAACCTAGTACGAAAGGTAAAGAGATCAAGATCGAATAAACCAGAATTATAACCCTTTTCTGTATCAAATAATTCCGCTTGGCGTATGGAATAAATCGCTCAGCGGAAAATATCCTTTTTTAAATAACTGTGACAAGACTAATTTTGGAAATATTTAAGCAGAACAGTAATTAATCTAATTTATCCAAAAACTCATTGAAACCAAGTCATTTTGGAGTTCCATATTAAACTAAGATCACTAAGATATTGAATAGAATTCTGGGGAAGATCAAAATGTCACAATCGGTTAAAGAAATCGATTTGAAAAAAATAAAACCAAATCGTCTCAATCCCAGAGAAGAATTTCGAAAAGAAGCTTTAGATGAATTAGCCGATAGTATTTCTCAAGCAGGATTAATACAACCAATCGTAGTTCGCCCAGTCGACAAAGGTTACGAAGTGGTTGTTGGAGAACGTCGCTATAGAGCATCTCATCAAGCAGGAGTGGAAAAAATACCTGCAATCGTTAGAAATTTCACCGACGATCAAGTCATTGAACTAAACTTGATAGAGAACATTCATCGTGAGGATCTAAGTGCAGTTGAGAAGGGAAGAACTTGTCTGCAACTAATGGAGAGGTTTCCTGAGAAATACCCATCAGAGGAATCGCTTGCTAATCATATTGGAGTGAGCCCACTAACAATTAGAGATTGGTTGAAACTAATAACTTCCATGACGAAGAAAGTTCAACGAATGGTAGCTCCAGAAACGATATCACGAAGAGTCCCTGAAGGCAAGATCGAGTATACAACTGCAGTAAGAATTGCTCGTAAAATAAAGGAACCGAAAAAACAGCTCAAGGTCGCACAAACTCTCGTTCGAAAAGGAATTCGTGGAACAACTGCAAGACAGATAGTTCGTGAAATAGCGAGAAAACCAGAAAAACCAGTTGAAAAAATTGTAGAAGAAGTTATGGAAACACAGGGCAAAATACCATTCATACTAAACGATATTGAACCAACTCTAAAAGGAATGAAAACGCAAATCACACTTGAAAAAGTCGATTCCAAAATACGTAAGGATTCAAAGGTGCAAGCGGATCTCTATGAGCCACGTATTGCAGATATCAGAATCAAAGATATTCTAAGAAAAAGACTAGGCGATTTTACAGACGAAGATGCCAAAAGAGAAGGCGAATCGAACCTAGAACAATTCAGAAAGAAATGGCAAAAAATACACGGTAAGGGCAGTTGGGATCCTAATCTTAGAGTGGATGTAGTAAGATTCGAAATTGCAAAACTCAACCCCAAATTTGATGAACTTAGAAGAAGATTGAGCACAAAATTTCTATTAAAATAATGGATCACATTAGCACACGCTTATGTGACAACACCAATTAATATGAAATAATTGTTGTATTGTAAAAATGATTCCAAATGCATATAGCGGGCTCTATAACTTATCTCGGTTAGGGCCCGTGGTCTAGTCAGGATTATGATGCTGGCCTCCGGAGCCGGTGATCGTGGGTTCGAATCCCACCGGGCCCGC
>JBAUBP010000348.1:0-2279 GCA_049676905.1 Bathyarchaeia archaeon | reverse complement strand
CACGAACTTCGCTGGTTACAATTTGCCCTTGATCAACAATCAGAACAGCATATTTCGTTGCTCTGCTAAAGTGGGAACTGACAGTTTCATTGTCATCGGTTACTGCTGCGATTTTCACCTTTATTCCTTTCTCGGAATATTCGAATTGTCGCGATCACCACTAATAATTCACTTGGAGAGTACGATAATCATTGCGACAATGATTCCGGTAAACATAGATATCAGGGTGTACCGTTTGTGTTCTTTCTCAACAGCCGGTAGTAAATGGGAGGCACCCACATAAACTAGTGCACCAGCTGAGATGGCTAACAGTGCTCCTAAAGTTATGTTGTTTACTCGGCTGATAAAAGGGTAAGAGACCAGTGCACCTATCGGGGTTGTAAAAGCCGCTGCCAGTAATGCATATAATGTTGATCGTTGCTTGGTAAAACCACTTCGTTCTAATAGCAAGTAAGTGACAATACCTTCAGGTAACTCGTGGAGTACCATGCCAATGGCGGCTAAAACTCCGGTGAAGGCACTTACATTGAATGCAACCGAATAAATAACCCCATCCAAGAATGAGTGAAAACCTATTCCCAACACTGGAATGAGTCCGAGGGTATAGTTAGCCCGTTCGGGTGCCTGGCAAACATATGTATTAAGGAACCGATTTATCAAATACAGACAGAAAAAACCAACTAACAGGAAGCTGGGCGCCGTGTAGTTCATAGCAAAAGATTTTGGGATGATGTGGATAAACGAGACAGAGATCAACACACCTGCAGCAAAGCTCATAAAATAAGCTATATTATCAATACCCCACTTCTCGTATCTTCTGATGATGTATATTCCAATACTAGTCACCAGACATGCTATTGAACTAGTGAATATGACTGCACCAAACGTGCTTTCATCCATATCATTCAACCATATTTGTCACTCTATAGGCATCTCTTCAAAGATATGCCTTCCAGCAGGAACTAAGTAACTTACTGGAGCCACTGCACAGTCTGTTCACAGGTATATCCGTGTAAAGAGTGGATGGCGATACCTCTTCATTTTTTTTAGCATCCAAACGCTATAACCAAACTCCAAAATTTTTCTCCAATCTTTCTAGGAGCATCGAAATTAGCAAATGTGAATTATTCCTTCAGACCGATTCGTTTGATTGGGGAAGCATCCTAACACCTAGGCAGCCTATTTGGTTTAATATTTTTATCGCTTTCTCCACATCTCCTCTCTCTGTTTGCAAGACGAACACTTTATCGCCAATATTTATCCCTTGGGTATAGAGATGTGTATCTTTCTTATATTCCGCCATACCTGTGAATCCTCCAATGATCCCACCTATAAGTGCTCCAATTAAAATGCCAATGAGGACAATTTCGAATGCAATTAATTGGCTTATTAGATAGAGATTACAATCGCACCAAACTGCGACCAAAACAAGAATTCCATATGTAGAAATTCCAAGAAGCGCACCCCAGGATGCATATTTCGCCACGATACGGTTTGGCTCACATCCCAAGAGCTTCTTAATTGGTCTTTCTTTAGTTAACACGCGAATACTATCCTGTGAGAAACCAGCTTCTCCTATTTTCTTGAGTTCTTCACTTACATCCTGATTAGAGGGGAATAAACCAAATACTGTACTCATTTTTCTTACTTCATTTTTACAAATCACTTCTTGCTCTGATAAGCAGAAGAGGACGATCTACCTTATGCAGAACACCGGCTGCTACACTTTCATAAAAAACCCGTTCCAATCCAGTGCGACCATGGCTGGCCATAGCAAGCAGGTCTACATCCTCGCTGCTCGCAACTTGGCAAATCCTCTTAACCACGGGACCTTCCTCAATTACTGTTTTTACCTGAATACCTCTCTCCTGGAATTCTCCTTGGATAACGGATAGATAAGATTCTGCATCATCAATTCTCTGCTCTGTATTCTCGAGCTCGAATGTTGAATAGGTGATTTTTGGTCGGGATCTATGACCATCGATCTCAATGACTCTTATTAAGACTACGTTAGCCTTAAAGCGAAGAGCCAGTTCTTGCACGTAAGGTAATATCATTTCTGCCCGCTTTGATCCATCCAGAGGGACTAAGATAGTCGTATACATATTTACATCGATCCTTCTGTACTATTCATTGTATTCTGACTGGATCTGTAAAGACGGTCTATTGACTAGACGTGAATTCCAGCTGTTATGCTTCTTTAGAACACCTGTGAATTCCGTGTGAGATACTGACTATCGAAAGCCCTTAAATCAACTTCACATCTTTGAGCTGTTCCC
>JBAUBP010000347.1:0-5332 GCA_049676905.1 Bathyarchaeia archaeon | reverse complement strand
TAATGGAAGCCGCAATAAGAAACTGCGTTAAGAAAAGATGCCTCAATGTTGCTACAGGTGCCTTTGGCGAACGATGGCATCAAATCGCTCTCGCAAATGGAAAGGAAGCTGACATGTTACAAGTAGAATGGGGTCAGGTTGTAACACCAGAAATGATAGATGATGCGTTAAGTAAAGGGAATTATGATTGTATCACTTTGGTTCACAATGAGACCTCAACTGGTGTTTCCAATCCCATATATGATCTCAGTAAAGTGATCAAAAGACATGATGTATGTTTCTTAGTTGATACTGTATCTTCCATGGGAGGAGTAAAAATTGAAGTTGATAAACTGGGAATTGATGTCTGTCTATTTGGCTCTCAAAAGGCACTCGGTCTACCGCCAGGACTATCTGTCTGCTCAGTAAGTGAAAAAGCTCTAACAAGAGCAGAGACTGTGGAAAATAGAGGATACTACTTCGATTTCATAGTTTTTAAAAAATATTGGTTAAAAAAGCAGACACCATCAACACCAGCTCTTCCACAAATTTATGCACTAGATTATCAACTTGATAGAATACTCAAGGAAGGTCTAGAAGAAAGATATCAAAGACATAAAGAATTAGCAGAAATAACAAGAGCTTGGACTAAAGATAATTTTGAATTATTCCCAGAAGAGAAGTATGCGTCAAATACTCTAACTTGTATAAAAAATTCAAGGAAAATTAACATAGAAAACCTCAAAGCAGAATTGAAAAAAAGAAGATTACTAATATCGAATGGATATGGCAAGTTGAGGGAAAAAACATTCAGAATAGCGCATATGGGAGACAGAACAATTCTAGAATTAAAGGAATTGTTAGACGTTATTGACGAAATTCTGGTGGAAACTTGAATATCCTGATTTCAGATCCAATTGATGAACACGCAGTAAAAGAATTAAGAAAATTTTGCAACTTGTTAAGGAAAGGCGAAGAAGCGAAAGCCGATATCGTGATAGTGCGTAGCAGAACTGTAATAGATAGAGCCTATGTAAATAAAGCCAAGAATCTAAAGATGATTATTCGAGCAGGAGTGGGTCTTGATAATATTAGAGACATAGAATACTGTAGAAAAAAAGGAATAAAGATTGAGCATACTCCTGAAGCATCTAGCATAGCTGTTGCCGAACTCGCGCTTGGTGTTATGATTGCAATAGCAAGAAAAATTCCAGTTACCGCTAAAGATAGACGAAAATGTGAATGGCGTCGAGAAGATTTAGTAGGTTTTGAGCTTTGTGGCAAAACACTTGGCATAATTGGCTTGGGAAGGATAGGTAAGGAAGTAGCGAAAAGAGCAGAGTCATTTGGAATGATTATACTAGCATATGATCCATACATAACAAGCTCAAAATATAAAATGGTTAAATTACAAGATTTGTTAAAACAGTCGGATATTATATCATTACATGTTCCACTTAATGAAAAGACTAGATGTCTCCTTGATAAAAAAGAGTTCAGAATGATCAGGAAAGGAGCAGTCTTAATCAATACATCCAGAGGAGATGTAATAAATGAAAATGAACTTATACGAAATTTAAGAAGTGGAAAAATATCATTTGCTGGACTGGATGTTTATAGTGAGCGATTAATAAAAAATTCTTCCATGAAAAAGATGGACAACGTCATTTTAACTCCTCACATAGGTGCACAGACGATAGAAGCAAAAGAACGAATCGGAAAAGCAATAATTGAAAAAGTTAAAAAGTTCCAAAAAGAATTTGAGGGGAAATGATTGTCTACTCTTGAAGTCTTAATTCATTATTTGAAAGTCGGTAAGCTCAATGGAATCACCTTCAGACATATTAGTTGATACCTCTTGGCTTTCTGAACACTATGAAGAACAAGATATAAAAATTATAGAAATAGACACGCCTCCATTAACACGTATTATCACCAAATACATTCCAAATAGTCTGGTCATAGATTGGAAGAACGACTTATGGCATATTACCAAAAGAGATTTCGTGGTTGGAGCTGATTTTAAGAGATTAATGGAAAGTGTAGGAATATCAAATAATGATACTATAGTGTGTTGCAGTACAATCAAGCAATTTGCTACCTACGCTTATTGGATACTGAAATATAACAACCATAAAGATGTCCGGCTTTTAGATGGAGGACCCGAGAAATGGATCTCTGAGGGAAATCCTGTAGCGGATGACCCACATAGACCGAATGAATATAGTAAGAGTAAGTACGAAATAAATGACGTCAATTCAAAGATAAGAGTCTTCAGAGATTATGTGCTCAAAAGTCTCCAAAGAACGGATGTTATACTTTTAGACGCTCGAAGTCCTGAGGAATATAAAGGTAAACTGATAAATGTTCCAGAATTAACTCAAGAAGGGTCTTTAAGAGCTGGAAGAATTCCAGGAGCAAAAAATATCTATTTCGAAGAAAATGTCCAACCTGATGGAACATTCAAATCAATTTCAAGCTTGCAAAACATCTATTCTTTTAAAAATATCACATCTGATAAAGAGATAATTACTTATTGCAGGATGGGGCATCGTGCGACATTAGTCTGGTTTGTACTTTCACAACTTCTTCGTTACAAAAATGTGAAACTATATGATGGATCTTGGACTGAATGGGGAAACTTAGTTAATGTGCCAATTGAAAAATGAAGTGCCCTATTAAAAAATATTGTATCTTTTCAAAAAAAATTTGATTTCAAGAAAGTCTGTTAGTGATTGAGATAGCACGCTATGAGTCTTCTTTAAGAAATCTGCTAGGAATCAACATTGCTCCCACAATTATCGCAAGAATAGTTAGTCCAGTAGAGAAATTGCCAGTAAGATCTCTAAATAATCCTACTATTACTGGTCCTAGTACTCCTCCTACTTCACCGAATGAGAAGTATAAGCCACCTGCTGCTCCCATTTTTTTCACTCCGACTTCATGAGTATCCATTAGAATTGTTAACAGAAGCGGTGATAGAGCTCCAATGAATAAACCTATGGATGCAATACACAATAACGCTAGATACTCATTGCCCAAGGGTAAAATCACTATGGAGACGGCAGTTATGGATAACATTATGGCGACAGTCGTCTTTCTGGAACTCCAGATATAAGACATTCTTGGAATTCCCAAGCTTCCAAAAATTCTGAAAATGCTAAAGCTCGCTGCTAGAATTCCCGCCAATGTAGGTGCAAGGTTTTGTGTCTCCAATATCTTCGGTAACCAGTTGTTCAGGCTATGAATCACCATGAAAGATGTAGTCCCAATCAAAACTATGGACCAAATATTTCTATATCTTAAAAGACCGAAAATCGATTTCCAAATATTCTCTTTAAAGACAGTCGTCTCTATGTCTAGACCTGTTGATGATTTTGCAAATTTGATCCAAAGTAGTACAACTATTATCGGTATTATACCATAGAATAGAAGGACGTTTCTCCAAGATCCCAATAAAGGTAGAATCAAGATATTAGTTGCCCCCAGTGAGAAAGCAGTCCCCATAGAGACCCCCGTGAAATAAATCCCAGATGCCGTTCCTCGCTCTCTTCCAAAGAACCATGAGGCAATTAACTTTGGTAGTCCAATAGATATGATAGGTGCCCCAACACCGAAAACCGCCACGGAAGCAAAAAGAGAAGTAAAATCAATTGCATAGGATCTCATAATCGCCGATAAAGCAACTACTAAGATGCCAACTGAGAGAGATTTCTTTAGTCCAAGTCGATCAATTATAATTCCTACAGGATAGGAAGACGCTATGTAGATTAGAGGCCATGCACCAGCAGCAATCCCAAATTGTGTATATGTTAACTTCAGTTCAGCCATTATTGGAGTGGCTAGAGGAGCTAGGGAAAATGAAACTAACCCAAAACAGAAATATGTGGCCCAAGCCAAAGCTAGCATGACCCATCTATATCGTATGGGTGATTGTTGAGTCAGTGTCTCTGACATATTTTCATCCTTAATTCTCAGCTACATATGGAAATTACCTTTCCTATATCGAAACAATCAATTGATCGAATTTGATATCGGTGGGTTTTTCTAAACATGTAACACATCTAATTGTACAATCCAGAAATGATCGATGAAATGTTAAGTGTTCGATTTCAGATCAATATGGGATATGTTTCTCCTCCCATAGGTAAAATATTGATTTTACTATCTTGACCGTATTGATTGGATAGGAATTTCAGAGTTTCATCAATATTTTGGAATTTTTCAAATCCTAGCTTTTCTGCATCTTTTTGGGAAACACCTTTTGATATTATACATATTTTATGTCTTTCCCGAACATAACCGATACTCATTGCCATTCCCAGAGATACATAATCTTCGATTTTCTTTTCATCTTTATAGATCTGCTTTAATTGATCAGTGGAATACTGCATGTACTCAAGCAATTTTGGATGCATGACTGCAACGCCTTCAGGGCAGGGAGAAAGTAGTAGGATTCCACCACTTTCCTTTGTGGCAAGATCGGCTGAAAATAACCCTTTCTGTCCTTGCCAAAATTCTATATCTGCAGGATAACTACTGCAAATCGAGAAATCAGATAATGATGAAATTTCGACGCCATAGATTTTTTTCGAAAGCTTAATTCCTTCCCTGTGCGCCTTAACAAAATGCCCACAAAAGACCTTTACAATTTCCCTATTTCTTGTAATGGATGTATTCACTAAAAGGTGAATTCCAACTTTCTCAGCAAATTCGTCAATCAATTGGCGAGTTGGGTTGTCTTCCATCCCTAAGCCGTTTGGTGTTGTCATACCAGAGTGTACATGCATCCGACCAACTGTTTCTTCACCTGCTAATCCTGGAAGAAGTATCTTGGCACCTGCTCCCCAACCGGCATTACAGTGTGGAATGATATTTCCAGTTGCGATTCGAATATCAGCTTTGATGTAGTCTTTGTTAATCCATACTGGAACATTTTCTGCAATCTTTCCTATGTATTCAAGTTCTGTCTCATTATCAAAAGTATGATTGATCACTTCATATTCTTCAACAATTTGAGGTCCATACTTGTCTTTCATCTCTTGGTCCGTCATCTCTCTATGAGTTCCAAGAGCGATTATGATCTTGATATCCTTTCTATTGGCTCCAGCACTTTCTAGTGATTTCAGAATTGGAGGAAGAATAATGTGCGTAGGTGTAACTCTAGTCACATCATCTACTGCTATAGCGATAGTCTTACCTTTAGGAGATAATTCGTCAATCCTTTGTCCTTGTATAGGATTTTTCAGAGCATTTTCTATTTCAAGAGTTGGATTTAGAGAAGGAGATATCTCTGAAGGATTTACAATTTTCATAACTCTTCTATCATCGAGTTCGAAACTTATTCTTCGTT
>JBAUBP010000346.1:0-2701 GCA_049676905.1 Bathyarchaeia archaeon | reverse complement strand
CTCATCGTGTAGTTCACAGTATAGATGCTCGACATGCTTTCTCAAGGTATTTTTCATTCCGCTGACTACGTTTCCTTCAGCGCCATGCACATCAATTTTTACGATTTTAGGTGATATCCCTAAGGATTGAGCCAGTTTGTCGAAAGGAACCGCACTTACCTGTTCTTCCGAAGAAGAAACTAAAGGTCCTAATAACTTCATTTTGCGCCTTTGTTGAAAACCTATTGATCTGAAATGTTGGGATGCTTCCATGGCAATAGTTCCTGTCTTGTCTGATAATGCAACTTTATGTAAAAAAACGTTCTGAAGCTTGTTTAGCCTAACGTTTGTGGATAAGATTTCAAAGTATTCACCGTTCGGTTCAAAGGAGAAAACTTTGCTTGAACCTCCGCCCAATTTAGACATATAGATCGTAAAGTACCCATAATGTGCTCCAACGTCGAGAAATGTCGGTGAGTCATACTGTTTTGTAATTTGGCCCAGATGCATTATCACGGAATGTTCATAGAATGGCTTAACGAATGGTGACGCGCCGTAGGTTTCGGGGCTGAAATTGAGCAGGCGAGAGTCACGAGGATTGTAAAATACGAGTCTCACACCATTAAGATTACCCTTGATAATGTCTTCACGAATTAATCTTAGGACAATATAAAAAACTCGTCTAACAGAGGTCGCTCCTAATGTTCGTCTTATTATATCGATCCTGTACATCATTCTAGCTGTTCTATTTATCAAAATGGCTAATATTTGGAGTTTCATTACACTCAGACTCTAGTGCTGATCCATCTCACGAAATTATTCAGTACTCAATCGATAGGCGCTCAGGTTAATAAATTCGTCTTTAATGCCAAATAGTGTTTGTGTTATAATCTATCCACACCTGCTTGAAATTGCATCATCTTCTTGCTGACAATGCTAAAGTCAGAATACCCCTTATCTCTTTTTTAGAAAGGATACTTGAGTACAACTAAAATATCCTGCACACACTATTCACAAAAGTTATGTAATTGATTCAGATGTAGTCATCCTTAGCTATAGAAGAAACTAGTTAGAATTCATAGGGATGTAGAAGAATGAAGCATGACCAAATATTTCGGGAGACAACAGCTAGGGCGAGTGATTTTGAGTTCAACAATGAGATTGCTAAAGTATTTGATGATATGCTTGTTCGCAGCGTGCCTTTTTATCTTGAACAACAATTTATGATCTCAGATATTGCGAAGAAATTTTGGATTCCAAGCACAGATGTCTACGACCTAGGTTGTTCAACTGGCACCACATTGATCAATATGTGTAGTAAGATTGAGGGGCCAGGGTATTTTATCGGATACGACAACTCCACACCAATGCTCGAGCAGGCGAAGCAGAAGATAAAACAACATGAACTTAAGAATCGCATCAAACTACGATATGGTGACCTTAATGGAGACCTCTCAAAGCTTCAAATGAATAACGCCAGTGTAGTAACTTCTTGTTGGACGCTACAGTTCATACGCCCCTTACAGCGGGACAAATTGATAAAATGGATTTATAATAGACTAGTCGAAAATGGAGTACTAGTAGTTACTGAGAAAATCCTTACGAACAACTCAAGCATGAATCGCTTCTTTATCGATTTCTACTACGATTTCAAAAGACGGAATCAATACTCACGGGAAGAGATAGATCGAAAAAGGGAAGCTCTTGAGAATGTGTTGGTTCCATATCGAATTGATGAAAATCTTGATATGTTTCGACGCAATGGATTTGAGATCGTCGAAATTTTTTTCCAATGGTATAATTTTGCTGGATTCCTTTGTGTGAAAAAACCTCTTTAGAATACTAGCGCGCGCTATAATTCCCTAAATTTTAATTATCCATTTCTTGCTAAAGGGCTATATGACATATGCATGATTCAATTAGACAATATCAGTACTGAATATTCATCTTTGTGGGCGGCAGGTTTGAAAATTAGTAAGGCAGTTATTCCTGCAACGCACCTAGGAACAAGGTTCCTTCCAGCAACAAAATCAATGCCCAAAGAAATACTTCCCATAATAGACAAACCAGTAATTCATTATGTGGTTGAGGAAGCAGTATCAGCAGGAATTGATAATATTCTAATAATAACCTGGAGAGGGAAGAGAGCGATCGAAGATTACTTCGATTCATGACCTGAGCTTGGGGCCCTACTTTCATCTAAAGACAAGCTCGAACTTTTAGAAATGTTAAGAAACATTTCAACCTTTGACGTACATTATATCAGACAGAAAGAACCACGTGGACTTGGAGATGCAATTCTTAAAGCAGAGAAACATATCGGCGATGAACCATTCGCAGTTTTATTGGTAGATTACATGATTGTAATTGATACTCCAGCCATAAAACAATTGATGGATTTATATGAATCATTATCGTCTCCAATAGTAGGAGTAGAAAAAGTATCTCACGAAGAAATTAGCAAGTATGGAGCTGTGGAGTCAACTAACAAACTTGTAAAAAAAATAATTGAAAAACCTGTCAAGACAGAATCTAATTTAGCGATTATTGGACGATACATTCTTACTCCAGAAATTTTTGATTGCATACGAATGATAAAGCCCGGCCATGGTGGCGAGATACAACTTTCGGATGCTTTGAATCTACAATTAGATAAAACATCGATCCATATCAAAGAGATACAAGGTAGAAGATATGATATTGGAGATAGGTTGAACTATGT
>JBAUBP010000345.1:0-9882 GCA_049676905.1 Bathyarchaeia archaeon | reverse complement strand
AGCATATATGGTGAAAAAGGTTGAGACTCAATAATGTTGAGATAGAGGATACTTTCGCAGAAGCTTTCCCCATGTACATTGGAAGATTTATAATTACAGCCTCAACCAGACGATGGGCTTTAGCATCTGCACAAGAAACAAAAGGCCTTGGGGTTTCGGCTACTTTAGGGCCGGGGGAAGCCGGAATAGAGCGGGAAGTCACTCGTGACGAAGCGCCTGATAACAGACCAGGATATATCTTGGATGTAGGCCATAGACAACGAAAGGAGCTAAACTATTGGTTAATCGCAAGAATAAGGAAGGGAGTCCTTCCTACTCCCACAACTTCAGTTTTTGATGCTATGCCCAAAGAGATGGCTCAATATTCTATTGAAGTTAAAGATACTCCAATACAACTATTTGGAGATGGATTTGAGGAGATAGTTGAGAGAAAAGGACGAGCCGTCTACAAGATTCCTAGAATGGACGGATTTTTCTTTATTGAGACAAAGTTGGGTATTGCTCGTGGAATTGCTGGAGGGAATTTTCTTATTCTCGGAGAATCACAAGCTGTCTCTCTAATGGCGGCAGAAGTCGCAGTTGATGCAATTAAAGAAATTCCATATGTATTCAATCCATGTGCAGGAGGTATAGCCGCATCAGGTACCAAAGTTGGAGGGAGAAAATACACCGAGGCTGTTGCAACAACAAACGATGCATATTGTGCTTCGCTCAGAGATAGAGTTAAAGAGACAAAAATCCCCTCAGGAGTAAATTGTGTATATGAGATCTTCGTAAATGGTTTAAATTTGTCTTCTATAGAAAAAGCTATGAAAGTAGGAATAGAAGCTGCCACAACTGTCTCTGGCGTAAAAAAAATCACGGCAGGCAACTACGGTGGAACACTTGGAAATATATTGATACCACTTAAGAAAGTTCTAGAAATAAACTAAATTATCAAAGCCAGATGGTCATCAAACTGGAAAGCAGAGCAATAATTATACTTCTGTTACTTGTCGGGCCAATCCAAATGTGGATAGACAACTCCAATGCAATAGAATCAACTATTACAATTCAGCCATCGATTGAAGATACGTTCGTCAACAATATGTATCTTCAACATAAATATCCAGAGCAACCACATGGCTACTTTTGGGCCATGTTCGCTGGAAACATGTATACAGAATACGATTCTTTCAAAGGATACGGGTCATCAAGAATTTATATAAAATTCGATACAACATCAATTCCATCGGACGCCAAGATAATCAGTGCAGACTTATGTCTCTATATGTATGATTCCCCCAAGACAAACCAAGAATTTGAAGCATATCGAGTTCTATCAGAATGGAACGAACATAATCTTACATGGATAAATCAACCTGATTTCACAGAGAAATCTTCCTCTATGACAGCAATCCAACCTACGCCATCTGCAAAATGGATCTGCTGGGAAATTACAGAAGATGTAAGAATGTGGCATTCGGGCGCAGCACATAACTACGGCACAATGATAAGAATCAAGAATGAGGTCAATGCTTCAGATCAAGTTGCATCATTCTATCCAAGTGAAACATTACAAGAAAACCAACTAGCACCAAAACTAACGATCAAAATCGACTGGCATAAAGAAATAGAATCCAAAACAACTACAGATATGCCTTCACCTACAAAAGAACAACTTTCCACAACAGAAAAACAGCCTACTATTTCACCTACAGATAGTCCATCTGCAAATATTACAAGAACAGATATCAAGAATAATGAAAATCAAAGAATTGATTACCTATTACCAATTGTATTTGTCTTGGGAATATCAGCTCTTATAGCCTCAATGATATTCAGACGAAGAAAGACATATATAAAAAATGAAATACTCAAAAAAAGAAGACATAAACCGCGCTCAAAGTAATTAGCTTAATTTAATATTAATCATGACAGTAATAGACTAGTGTGATCAAGGAATGCTACCAGACAGAGCTCCTACAGGTATTAGTGGTTTAGATAGAATGATTGAAGGTGGAATTCCAAGAAGCAGAATTATAGTCGCGGTTGGTGGCCCTGGAACTGGCAAAACATTGCTAGGCATGCAGTTCATAATAAATGGAATCAAAGATTATGATGAAAGTGGTATCTTCATCTCACTCGAAGAAAGCAAGAGACACCTATACCAAGCGATGAATAGATTCTCTTGGGATCTAAATAAATTGGAGAAATCTGGCAAGTTTACATTTGTCGACGCATCGCCTATCCGACGTGCTCCTGGAGAAGTTAAGATTGGTAAATACGTTGTAGGTAAGAGAGATTTCTCCATGTTAGGTTTCATAAATACAATAGAACAATTAGCTGATTCTACTGAAGCCAAAAGGATAGTTGTAGATCCTCTAGCTACTCTAATCTTTCAGTATGCTGATCTTTATGAAAGACGAAATGCGTTCCTAGATTTAATGGAGAGTCTTACAGCTACAGGTGCAACCTGCCTGGTAACAATGGAAGCGCCTTCACAGACAACTAATGATTTTGTTGAGGAAGAGTATCTTGCTCATGGCACAATTGTTATGCAGAGGATGCAAGTAGGTAGAGCGATGACGCGTGTCATTCAAATTAGAAAGATGAGAATGACCGCTGCAGATGATCAACCTAGACCATACAAGATCGATGATTCTGGAATTAATGTATTCGCTGACGAAACACTATTCTAAAAAAATAACGAACATGTAACTCTCAGGAAAAAAGGTTATTCAATATTTCAAATAATAAAAAAAGACGTTAAATCAACAGCATAACACCTTTTATTTTAATAGAGTAACAATATAATCAATTCCTTGTGGGAAAAGGAATTGATAACAATAGATAACCTAAATGTGATAGCTTTCTTACTATCAATAATTGTTTTACTATATGCAGCATATACAGACCTTAAAACAAGGGAAGTACCAGATCAAGTTTGGATTATCTATTTTCCATTGGTCTCAATTTTATTGATTTTCAGAATATTATTAAACCCAGAACTTTTGATAGTTAGTTTGATGTCAATTATCATAATTTTCTGTATTTCACTTTCAATGTTATATGTTGGATTGTTCGGTGGTGCCGACTTTAAGGCATTTGTATGTCTAAGTATTGCTTTGCCGGTAAATCCCTTACCATTATTGAGTTTATTACCATCAGTCAATCCAATATTTCCTGTATCTATATTCTATAATGCATATTTTTTCTCGGTTTCAATGATAATCTATTCAGTTTTCAAGAATCTCAATTGGAAAATTAAGGGTAAGGAATTATTCAATAATTTTCCAAAAACCTCTTTTTTCATGAAGATAATGGCATTGATTTCTGGATATAAGACAGAATTTAAAAATCTAGAAAAAAAGGTGTACCTATATCCTATAGAAGAATTCTCAAGTGATAATGGTGAATCATATAGGAGATTACGTCTCTTTACAAATGCAGAAGTCGATAGGGATAAATTGATAGATATTCTGAAGACGCATTTTAAAGAAATAGAGAGGCAAAATGTTTGGGTTTCCCCTGCTACTCCATTAATATTCTTTATTTTGTTAGCTCTCATATCTAATGTAATAATTGGAGACATTTTTCTCTGGTTAATGTTCCAAATATTTCCTATTCTCTTTTGAGTGAATTTTGATGAATCCCTTTCTTAGAATTCCAAAAATAGGTTTGATTATTTTCTTTATCGGTCTTTCAATAGGGTTCTTCTTAACCTTATTACTACCTGAGATTGGAACAGCCAATTATGTTTTCCAGATGAATCAGGCAAATTGGCTGAAGACATTCTATACAGGAAAAGAGGTGGATACGTATTTTATTTCATTAATGATTTTCATAAGAAATTTTATGATAGCCTCACTTTTCACTGTTAGTCCTTTAGTCTTAATTCAGTATATATTAAAGTACAGAAGTAAGCATCAGTTCGAGTCTGAACATATGCATAAATTGGGAAATGAGATCTCTCGATTATTGACTCTATACTCATTATCTGTTTTGTTCATGTACGGATTTCTTGTATACGGTTTATTTTTTGGCTTCATATTCATTCAGAAAACATTTCATGGATTGGCACAATGGTTGATTTACTTGATCCCTCATGGTATTTTAGAAACTTTAGGGATTATTTTAGCTGCCTCAACAGGTCTTATACTAAAAAATATTTGGTTGATGAATCCTGAGAAATCATTTCAAATATTTTGGAAAAAAATACCACCTTTGGATTACATAAAATTCATAATAATATTGACATTTATTTTTATTATTTCTAGTTTAATTGAAGTAAATATTTCAAACACATTTATAGAAATAATTTTAAAAATAATAAATTAAATTAGAATTTATTAAGAATAATAGCTTCTTAAAGATATTAATTCGATATTAAATCAACATTTAGAGTAAAATCTATGGGAATGGGTCACCTGATTGTTCTAGGACAATAATCCCAATGTTCACCTGATCATTTGACGTGCCCGTTCTAGATTGTGGAATGTATCCTGGGGATGAAAAGGTTACATCATAAGTTCCTGATGGGACATGAACGTGGAAGTCTCCATCAAAAGAATATACAGTTCGACCATCAGTGTCAATTGTAGCCCATACAAGCACAACGGGAATACGATCCTTATTATATCCTTGTATATTTCCAGAGATCTTGACTAGCCTCTCAAGCGAGAAAAAGACTTCTGAACCCCAACCTAATTCTGCCAGAGAAGTAGATGTGTCAACTTCCTGTAAGAATCTTCGGGTAAATCCGAATTCTGGAATTAGTATATTATAGGTTCCATTTTCTAGACCGTAATCCTTCCATCTGTAACCTTGAGGGTCAACATAGAAGAAGTGTCCTCGTCCATAGAATCCGTATGTAGTGAAAATAAAGCCAGGCCAATCCGTCTGTCCGTCTACTACATAGGTGCCCATTAAAGTGGTTCCGTCAAAGATGGCGTGTGTCCATATAGGTGTATCTTCTGTTAAAGACAAGAAAATATCATTCATCGCAAAATCTACACCACCACCTATGAAACATCCCAGAAGCAGGGGGAATGCAACGCCAACATGTGTGGGTGAGAATTGAGACAATGAAATAGTTATTGTGATATCTTCTGCATGAATGTAGCCATATGTATGTGCCTTTAAGGTGTAATCATCAGCTACCAACGCATTGGGGACAAAGCCTCGATAAATGATATCATCTATAAGCCAGTTATGTCCAGTGAAATTCAGTATGGCTGTGTTATTTAATACACCAGCTCCTCCTTGATAGAGTATAGTCTCAGCGTAACCAACCTCTGAACCTAGACTAGAGTAGAAATATATGCGAATCCTTGGTGGCGGACACAATGTGGGTTCTTGTGTATCTTCGTCGATAAACCGCCAAAAGTCTGTAGGTTGCTGAGGCCATCGTGTACCAGGTCTCACAACGTTTGATGTAACCGTAACTGTTGTTGATCCCCCTCTGCGTAAGTCGATTGTTTGAGTTACATTACCTCCTTCTGAAATTGAGAAAGTTGCAATTTCCTCCTGTATATATCCTCGGATCCAAATACGAATATAGTAAGTTCCAGGTTCTATTCCATAATCCCAGGGGCTTGGTCCAGGGAAAGAACCAATTTGCCAAGAGCCAGAATAGGTTTTGTTATGGATTTCGCTGAATCCAAGTATATAGAATCTCAGTAGATCAGTTTGGTCTCCTGATGAATAATCAGCATATAGTACAGTACCGTTAGGGGTGCGAGATGGAAGATCTAATGTTTCGTTTGTCCTCTTTAGTACAGTCACACCTTTGAGAGCGCCTTCGCTATTATACAATTGTATGAGGATATTTCCACCAAAAAGTTTCCCTGTTTGGGAGCCGAACGTGTTTGCTTCTCCCTCTCTAGGCGTCTCAAGCTGACCTTGGGGGCCAGGTCGCAACCGTATTTTTCCTATTATCATACCACCATATGGGAGTCTTGAGTCTCCAACGTCGATTGATACACCCTCACCACTTAATGTTACGATCTTAACTTGACTTGGAGGTTGAGTGAAGCCATATACCCATATTTTGATAGTATAAGTTCCTGGTCCGAATCCAGAGAATTCTGATCCAAGGGCTGGATAACTAATGTATTTCGTACCTAAACGGTAAGATAATTCATAACGTTCAGTTGTATCAATTGTACTAGACTCGTAGCTCCTCGACGCAACTATCCTACCTGATTCATCATATGCCTCAACAGTGTAATTCAGCTTAGTAATACCAATGGCTCTCAAGTGAGGTGTATTCAAGGGCAACCTAGGATTACCCAACTGATCTACGTATGTTATACTACCTGTTATGTTGAATCCACGATCTAGAGGTAGAAGACCCATATCGAGACTAACACCTTTGCTAAGAAAATAGGTTGATTGACTTAACGTAGGAGAATATGCGAAGCCTGTTGTGGGGAAGAACCCAGCTGATCCTTCAAGGCGATATTCCCCCGTATAAAGTCCTGTGATGTTAAAGAAACCAGTGTTAGGATCAACAAATCCTCTACCAATCATTCCTGTATTTACTTCAATTGCGTAAACTATCCCCTTTGTATCGATGATTATCGGAGTTACGGGTTCATCATCAATAATAAATCCAAAGATACGACCTGGATCCTCTCTCATGCTAACGTGTACTTGGAATATTTCTGGTGGAGAAGAGAATATGGGTTCACCATAGTCCATAGAAGAGGTGTTTGTATTAACGTTAGGTGCGATATAGACTGAGATATTATATATTCCAGATATTTGTGGTGCTTTCAATCCTTCGAGGAAGACGTATTTTGGTGGAGTGAAATTTTGATAATAGCTTGTGATGCTAACATTTGAACAAACATACTGTGGAGGCTTTTGTATGGTTATGTTGTAAGGTCCATTTTCATTGTAAGGATAGTATTCTGAGGTGTCGTTTATTGTATAATAATAGTAATCACTTGATATGTCTGACCTAATAAAGTAGGTATCGTTATTTAATTGGCGATTACTCTGTGCAATTACTCCTTCAAGGAATTCTCTTGGTAATTCTATTCTGACTGCGACTCCAGGTTCATCTATAGTAATATTGATGTCACCAGTGGTTTCGAAGAACATACCCCAGCCTTCAGTTGGTTTAAGCTCGGGTTGTCCAACAACGTTAGAAATAGGAATTGAATTGAGCATAAACGATATTGCGAGGACGAGCATCAGGACTAGTTTAACACATCTATTTGTGTCCAACCTGATCTCGCCTCCAGTAAGGTCTCTAGCTAATTTGCTGTGAATTGTCTCAGTTTTCAAAATCTACATGAATTGGGCTATGCCGGAGTCTAATTGGTTCCTAGTTATGTGGTAAGATATCATCTCCGATGATTCTTAATCCAAGTTTGTAGAGCCTCTTCGACGACAGCAGATACTGTTTTGCCGTGTTTGATGGCTTCGATCTTTGCTTCTTTCCATAGATCTGGATCGACCTTTATGGAGGTCGCTTCTCTGAATATTGTTTCTGTTCTAGACATATTCTATCACAGTTAAAAATCTGCAATATAGTAGTATTAACGTATTGTGTTACTGTGGTACATATGACACATAATAAACGTTCCAACAGAATCAAGAATTAAAATTTTACCAAAAAAAAAATAAAAAAGGAGGGGGTGGATTATTGTGACGAACCACATATCAAAGAGAAAGTAAAGACACCACCAGTCTTTGTAATAACTTTCATAGTATACGCGACACCAGAGGTATAGCTACCGCCTGGGGTTACATCCACTTGTATGACGGGTCCTAGCACAGGTAGTGTTGTACCCATATTTGTTGATGCCATGTTACCACCAACGTATACCGCGTCTAGTATGACTTCAGCACTTCCTACGTTCCTTGCGTACAGAGTTATTGTATTGCCAGTTTGGTTCCATGAGTAAGCGTCAACAATCACTTGTTCTCTTGTCTGTGATCCTCCTCCAGTTGTTAAGGTTCCTATCAATCCCATGCTCCACACATAAACCAGGATAGCAGCGGCGACAGCAATGGCTATCATAAGTAGAACCGCTATGACTGGTGATACACCTTTCTCGTTAGTCATTCTCTTCATATTTTTTCACCCCCTTTCGCACAATGTTTTTTGTCGGAAACATAGGACAATGTTTTCTCATTTTATTTAACATCCTATATTTCCGTTGCACAAATACAATTTTACATTATTGTATTAATATTCATTGTAACGAATAAAAGAGATAATTAGTTACAATAAATAATATAATTAATATACTATTATTATATTAAAAAAACAAAGATGATACATTGCTTATTATATATTATATTATTATGAATCATCTATGTATATTATTATGATATATTGATGTAGTATTAGGTGATACATAGATGAAACATATATGTGAAATATTAAGAATAATAATATCATAATATAATAATAACAAACAAATTAAATAATTATTAAATTAATATTAACTTATTATCCATAAGAAATGTACCACAAGGATTATAATTAATATTAATGAGTTAATATTTAGAAATTAGATGAAAATAAAGAAGATACTTAGCTCCAAAAAAGCTGTAGCCGCAGTAATCAGTACATTACTAATGATTAATGTAGCTATTGTTTCAGGAGTTTTAATATATGCTTGGACTCAAGGAGTATTAGGAGATTACACTTCTGGAACAACATCGTATTTTCATGATAGAGGAGAGACTATGCGTGAAAAAATTGCAATGGAAAATTTAAGGTATGATGAAAATTCTACTAATTACAAATTGAACATAACAATAAGGAATACAGGAACCAAAGATGTTTGGTTAGCGGCTATATATGTAAATGGGACAGGCATAATTTCTGGTGTTAATGCTACTTGGGATGGGAATCAGACAGTTTCACCTGTTGACGGAAAATATCATCTACTTGTAGCTCATGCTCTAACTTTTGCTTTTTCAGATCCAGGATACAACCAAGATGACATCATGCACGTGACAGTTGTTACATCTGAAGGATGTAAAATTTCAGAATATTGGAAGGCGACTTGGTAAAATGAAGAAACAAAAAATGTCAAAGAAGTTATTAAAAAGCAGGAAAGGAGTAAGCGGAGCAATCAGTGGCATATTTGTGATTTTGGTTTGTTTTCTTGCGTTAGGCGCAATATTCGTTTACGCAATAAATCTGGACAGATACAATCAAGTTGTAAATGAAAGGAATCGCATGGAGTGGGAGATTCAAAATGAAAAGTTCACGATTACTCATGCTCAAAGAAATGACAATGGCACTTTGAATGCAACTATATTCAATTTCGGAGGTATGACGGCCCATATTGTAGACATGTGGGTGACAATGAAAAACGGAACAAGCAATGAATCCTTGCAGGAATTATACAGAGTTAATTATCACATAAATCCAGCTGAACAACTATCTGAAATTGGAGATCAAAATGTAACTCTACTACCAAGCGGCCAAGAAGTTTCATGCATCAACCTTACAGAACCAATCGTTGCAAACATAAACTATACAATAAAAGTAGTTTCAGAAAGAGGAAATGTAGCAAGTTATTTAATAGAGTATATTCTACCAGATGAGCCAGAAGGACCACCGGTAGCATTCTCTTTTGGCTCCATGGAAATCAATTGGGTAGATCCTGATAGTGAACCTGACTGGCATTCACCATTCATAGAGGTAGTTAGTCTGGATAACCACGTGCGTGTCACCAAAGATTTGTATTTTAGAGCGAAATTCACCAACGTGTGGGATGTTCCATTAAACATCTCACAGGGTAGCGTACTTTTTCAAGTATGTATAGGGTCAAGTAATAAGAAGGTATTTAGTTTTGGTGGTTTAAAATTCGATGGACCGCAAATATGGCAACCAGGTGTTGAAGTTACAATAATATACAAATGTGATAC
>JBAUBP010000344.1:0-5366 GCA_049676905.1 Bathyarchaeia archaeon | reverse complement strand
ATACTACAGTGACGATTCCGCCTTTCCTTGAAAATAGAACAGACCAATTATCAGGGCCACTGTCAGGGCTATTTATGATAGAAAAATTAAAGTCTCAAAATATGTCACCCCAATTTTTCGATTCATTAAAAAAGGATAATGGAATAATTCGTGCACGTGAAGTAATTCCTCCATGGTTTCCTGAAATCTTGTTGCCTCCAAAACCTCTTCTATCACATCCACAATCAGAGCCTTCTATAACGGCCAACCCGAATAACCCAAGTAAACTCGTCGCTATCTATCATGATATCAAGGTCGATCCTTCAGGAAATCCAATTATACCCTTCTTTGTTATCTCAGCGTCTTTCACTAATGATGGAGGAAAAACTTGGAATGGACCCACCTATCTTCCAATTGCTAACAACTGGGATTTTGCTTTCGATCCCGTAGTCAGATGGAGTTCAAATGGAAAAGTCTACGCCAGCTACATATCACTCGACATCTCCACAGGCGACACAGCCCTAACAGTGACAATTTCCAACGATGGCGGAATGTCATGGAGTGCACCAATAATCCCCCATCAAGCCACTGCTGCCAACAACGAATTAGTAGATAAAGAATGGATCGCTGTGAGAGGCAATAACATAGCATTAAGCTTTACAACCTTTCAAACAGGCACGATAAGAATTCAAACAGTTGTATCAAAAGATGGTGGCTCATCATGGACTGGTCCAGTAACAATAGCCAGTTCTACATCCAATGTTTTACAAGGCTCAAGTGTTGTTTGGGGAAACGATCCAGGAGAACTCTACATTGCATGGTATGATGACAATGGAAGTTTCCGAACTGGTGACGCCTCAATACACTTTAGTAAGAGTACTGATTTTGGAGCAACATGGAGTGTACCAAAAGTAGCAGCGCCGATTCCGAATGAAATCCCATTCAGTTTTAATCCAGATAAAATTACGTCAATTACTTGTCCCATTCCAGATCTTGAAATTGGAGACCTCATAGCCTGGCCTACAATGTTTCCACATCTGGCTGTTGGTCCTGAAGGTATTGTGTATTTGGTTTCAACCACAGATCCTAGCGGCTCGGATTTGCCAGCTTGGCCTTCAGATCAGGGAGACATAATATTCACAAGATCACTGGATCAAGGAATCACTTGGGAACCAATAAAAATCTTCAACTTACCCAATGATCAATTCTTCCCAGCAATAGATGTCCAAAACGACGGTACCATACACATAATCTTTGGTGACCGTCAATATGATGTGACAACACCAAACGACAATTATGGCATAAGTTACACAGTATCTTTGAATAACGGTTTAGATTTCACAACTCCACAAAGAGTCAGCAAGGCGCTTTCAGATCCTATAGTCAGCTTGTATCTTCCAGAAGGGTTGATAACTGGTATCCTGATATTTCCAGGAGACTATTTCGACTTGGCTGTAACAGACTTTGCTGCTCATCCTATATGGGGTGATCGAAGTATCTCCACCTGGAATGAAGAATGTTCATACAACATCGCATCATCTATTGGTAAGAAAAAGGTAGAGGTAGTAGGAGGAGTATCATATTCACAAAACAAGTTAAGATTGATATTACCCTATCTTGTTTTAGGAAGCATGATTGGAATAGTAGTTACTTCTTTCATGATTAAGAAACAGAAGATTTGATAATACACGCTATGCTGAACTGGAATAGGTTGTATACATTAAATCATCCCAATCTTTTTCAGTAACAAAATCTCTTTTCTGAAGCCATGCGAATTCAAGTAACTTTAACTCCTCCAGAATCAAAAAAGTTAATCGCTAAAGCAGTCGCAGCATTAGATGTTGTCAAAGACGCCTTAAACAACGGTATAATTCTTGTAGGATCCAGTACTACATGCGCCTTTGTCCTTGAAGAATTAACAGGAAAAAAGGTCACCGAAGGTTATGGATGTGGAATAACTATTCCTCGAGGAACCTGCATAATGCAGGAGATGCTAGACTCAATACGCAAAAGAGGATACGCAAAAACATGGATTCTAGAAAAAGGCAAACTCCACTTAGACCTACCAATTGATGATATTCTCAAAAAAATGGGCTCAAAAGATGTCTTCATAAAAGGAGCAAACGCCATAGACCCATTCGGCAACGTAGGAATATATCTAGGTAGCCCAACAGGCGGGACAGTCGGGAAAGTATTAGGATCCGCCATGGCCAAGGGAGTCAATATTATTCTTCCTGTTGGCCTTGAAAAGATGATACCAATAACAATCTCAAAAGCAGCAGCTGAAGCAGGAATAGAAAAAATGGATTACTCGATGGGGATGCCTGTCGGCTTACTTCCTCTCCATGGTCAACTAATAGACGAAATGCAAGCATTCAGAATACTAGCTGGAGTAGAATCAACACCAATAGGTGCAGGCGGAGTTGATGGTGCGGAAGGGGCTGTCACACTTGTAATCCATGGACCAGAACCACAGGTCAAGAAAAGTTTAGAGATAGCTAAATCAGTTAAAGGAACCAAAGAACCTATAGTAAAAGCTCCAGAATGCGTAGACTGCAAATACCCTAATTGCTCACTCGGAGAAGAAGCATAATCGTCCAAATAATTTCTTAATTAATAATTCTGTACAGTCATGGAGCATAAAAAATGGGTATGACTATTGCGGAGAAGATCTTAGCAACGCACTCTGGGGCCAAAGAAGTATCACCTGGCGAGATTGTTAACGCAACAATAGATCTCGCATTTGTGCATGAAATGCTCGGGATGCCTGGTGGCACAGCTGAATTATACCAAAAAGCTGGACTGAAAAAAGTATGGGATCCAAGTAAGATAGTTGCGTTACTAGATCACTGGACACCACCATCAACAGTAGACGCCGCAGAGACTCACAAAACTTGCAGAAAATTTGTCAAGGAGCATGGAATAAAAAATTGGTATGACATGAAAGAAGGGATATGTCACCAAGTACTCCCAGAGAAAGGACATGTAATGCCGGGAGAACTCATAGTAGGATCTGACAGCCATACCATAACTTCAGGTGCATTCGGAGCATTTGCAGCAGGAATTGGCTCAACAGACATGACCATAGTCTTTGCGACTGGGAAATTATGGTTCAAAGTACCTGAGACAATAAAAATCACAATCAATGGAAAAATTCCTCCATTAGTAATGGGGAAAGACCTCATTTTACACGTTCTTCAGAAACTAGGAGCTGATGGTGCAAACTACAAATCAATAGAATTTTATGGCGAAGCCATCAGGCAAACCAGTGTTGAAAGCAGAATGACTATGACCAACATGTCTGCCGAAGTAGGAGCTAAAACAGCCATAGTACCGCCTGACGAGAAAACTCTCAAGTATCTAAAAGAAAGAACTGACAAATCCTTGAAACCTATTCTCGCATCTGAAGATGCACAATATCACAAAGAGATCGACTTCAACATCAATAAGCTCGAACCACAGGTAGCCATACCACCAAGTCCATGCAACGCAACATCAGTCACAGAAGTTGAAGGAGAACCAATAGATGTCGCTTTCATCGGTTCATGCACTAACGGTCGACTCGAAGACATTACTATGGCTTCAAAGATTCTCAAAGGAAAACGAGTTTCAAACTCAGTCAGACTTATTGTCATACCCGCCTCAAGAGAGATTATGATAAATTCAATGAAGCTCGGATATCTTGAGACTATACTCGAGGCTGGAGGAATAATCGAAGGTTCAACATGTGGGCCATGTATGGGCGGACACATGGGTGTTCTAGCTTCAGGTGAGACAGCCATATCAACCGCAAATAGAAACTTCATCGGAAGAATGGGTCATCATACTGCAAAGATATTCTTAGCATCACCAGCCACAGTTGCAGCCTCTGCAGTCACTGGTAAGATTACAGACCCAAGAAAAGTGTTGGGGGATTGATTATGATATTATCTGGAATTACTTTGAAACTAGGAGACAATATCGATACAGATGTAATAATCTCAGGACGATATCTAATACTACGGGACTTGGATGAAGCGGGAAAACACGTATTCGAAGGGGTTATTCCAAACTTTACAGATAAGATCAAATCCACTGGAATAATCGTTGGAGGTAAAAATTTTGGATGCGGTTCAAGCCGTGAAGCTGCCCCTATGATGCTAAAATATCTGGGCACAAAAGCCATAATCGCAGAGTCTTTCGCACGAATATTCTTCCGAAACAGTATAAATCTCGGATTACCGCTCCTCGAATGCAAAAATATAAGCAGTAAAATTGCTGACAAAGACAAACTTGAGCTTGATTTGAGTATTGGTCGAATAAAAAATATCACAAAAGGCGAAGAATATTCGACAATAAAGCTTCCAGATTTTCTATTACAGATGCTTGAGGCTGGCGGTGCGATAGAAATGCTGAAAAGACAACTCTGAGAAAGCTAGAGTTTCAATACTTTCTTTGCGATCTCAACTACCTCGTCTTCAAGAGTGAAACGTTTCATTACTGATTGATGGTAAGCATCAATTATCTTATTATTTTCAATTTTCCATGTGGCATCCTTTTTCTCATGCTTTTCTTTCACTTGCTGAAGTATTGTCTCAAGAGATTCTTTGTTAACCTGGATGCCTCTATCTTCTAAAACCTTCTTGATCAAACTTGCTCCAGTATGTTTCCCAAAGACAAATTTTCGCTTACGCGCAAGACTATCTATCGGAATCCTCTCGTAAGTCAGGGGGTCTATCAATATTCCGTGAACATGTGGACCAGTCTCATGTGTAAAAGCGTTAAGACCAACAATCGCTTTTGTAGGAATTACCGGAATGCTTGAGTGCTTCTCAACAAGTTTACTAAGCTCCATTAATTTTGTCAGGTCAAATTTTATATCGTATCCGTAGAGAACTTTCAATGCTGTGCATGTCTCTTCAAGACTTGCTGCACCACATCTCTCTCCTATACCATTGACTGTGACATAGAAGTAGTATTCTCCCTTTCCCGCTTCAACGGCCGCCAGTGTATTAGCTGTTGCCATGCCAAAATCATCATGGAAATGAAGTGCTATAGGTTTACTCCAAAATTTCCTTAACTCATCTATAAAATATCTTGAAGAAGCTGGTGTAAAAGTTCCCACAGTGTCCGTAATAAGAAGGTTACATCTTTCTTTATCCGCTCCGATTTTAGCGATCTTCCTGACATCGTCCATCTCAGCCCTACTTGCATCTTCAAGACCTAGAGAGACTCCTATACCATGATCAAGAGTGTATGTAACCAACTCTTCAAGTCTAATTAGATAATCATCAAGAGTCGTTTTCAATCTCTTCTGATAATGCAGTCGAGATGCAGGAGCAATAAAAGAAGCCATATCACAATCGACATCAATCAACTCATCGATATCTTCTTTCAATACTCTACAG
>JBAUBP010000343.1:0-1746 GCA_049676905.1 Bathyarchaeia archaeon | reverse complement strand
GCCTTTCCCACTATCCGAATTCACCAACCACGTTAAAGATTGTAAAGGTGACTCTGAGAAAAAACCATCAACTTGAGAGAATAACATCTTTTAAGACACTACACTTGCTACACCCGAAAGAAACGTCATAGTTCACATTAAAGAAACACTCCCAGCAACTAAATAAAGGAGAGAAGACGATAATTACACTACGTATTCTGGCAAAGAAAGATGGTCATGTGAGAAATCTTTCAGAGTAAGAAACGTATTTCGATAAGAAACTTGCTAATAGGATGAAGAAGTCGATCCTGAGATTTCATAGAGACAGTCTTAGCTAACAAGTTTCAACAGAAAGTAAATGAATTTAGAACAAATGGAGCTAATAATCTTGACAAATAATTCATCTAAAGGTCCTGAAGAGAATATTCCTTATTCATTTCTCTACGAGCAGCATTTAATCGAAAAGACAATGGAACAGGCTTTAAAGATCAAGCCAAACACGGCGGACATAATTGATTTAATGCCTAAGAACCATCCTATTGCCCTCCATAAACCTCCTTACAAAACTATGCTGGATATTTTACGCGAAAAGAAACGCATTTGAAGACTTAAGGTACTAAAATCGCGATCGCTTAACTTATTAAGGTCGCTCGGTTCTATAAGCAGGAAAGGTGAATCAGTGATACTAATTTCTTAGCATCGCTGAAGAACAAATGATCTCTAACGTAGCACATTCCGTACAGATATCAACGTGAAACTGGATTATCGATCTTACGATTGGTCGTTTTTTCGGATTAACACAAGAGACTTGCGGCTTTTGTTGCAAAATAATGGTGAAACAAACTAATGCATAATTTCGAAAACATGGGATTAAGTCCAGAAATTGTCGAATCACTAGATGATCTCGGATTTCAAAGACCTTACCCAATACAAGAACAAGTAATTCCTCTTCTATGGAGTGGAAGTGACATAATTGGACAAGCTCATACAGGAACTGGAAAGACCGCAGCTTTCGGTCTTCCAATTCTGGAGATAGTTAATGAGAATAATCCCAATGTTCAAGCATTAATAATTGTTCCAACACGGGAACTCGCAGTACAGGTTGCACAGGACTTAAACTCCTATGGTAAGAAGACTAACAAACGTGCTTTAGCATTATATGGCGGTGTATCGAAATATGTTCAACTTGAAGCAATGAGGACTCACCCATCAATCATTGTTGGCACACCAGGTCGACTTCTAGACCATCTGAGAGGCAGATCATTGGTATTAGATAATGTTTTATGTGTCGTTCTGGACGAAGCAGACAGAATGTTAGAAATGGGTTTTATCGAAGATGTTGAATTGATACTGAGATCAATTAAGAGAAAACATCAAACAGCACTTTTCTCAGCTACTATTCCCAAAAGTGTGTTGAAACTCGCCCGAAGATACATGAATAATCCTCGTGAGGTTCTAATCGAATCTGACGATCTGAATGTCAAGGAAATAGAACAATATTATGTTCCTACAGACTCGAGAACAAAGTCCAAGTCACTTATGAAACTTCTACATCGCGAGAAAATAGATCGTGCCATATTGTTTTGTCGGACCAAGAGGGATACATTTCAGATAAACGAAATGCTACGCTCAAGAGGCTTTTCTTCGGTGGCCATAAACGGGAATCTCACCCAAAATCAACGTGATTGGGCCATGAACAAATTTGTGAATGGTCGGCGTCGAATACTGGTTGCGACCGACTTAGCTGGCAGAGGTTTAGACATAGAG
>JBAUBP010000342.1:0-3989 GCA_049676905.1 Bathyarchaeia archaeon | reverse complement strand
TTGGGTTTGGGACTGTGCCGCCTGAATAACCTGATTCTACTTTGATTATGCCTTTTAGTTCATTATAGATGGCTTCCAGACACCAGAAACAACCGCCACCCAAGGTTGCAACTTCGAATTGGTTTGGTTCGGTCAATGAGTTCCACTGTGGTGTTAACTTTGAAAAAAGTTACAGGGTATGATAAGGTTAGAGGAATTTTTCTTCCATTTCTTTTAGCATTGTATGGTAGAATGTGAATATTTTTTCTCTTTCTTGTTTAGTCATTGAGCTTAGGCATTTATCTATCATCATTGGCATTACTTCTTGCATGACCTTCGTTTTGTCTTCTGGTTTCATGTTGTTCATGCAGTTTTCCATTATTTCAGGCATCATTTGGGGCATCATTTCTGAAAAGTTGATGTGCTCCATGACTTTGGGCATTATGTTCATTATCATTGATTGTTTTTCTTCGTCACTCATTCCAGCTAACATGTGCTCAACTATTTTTTCGATCACCGGGTACTTCACTTCCTCACGTAACCTAGTACGCGTCTCATATTTCATTTTGGGTACTTGTAGTGTATGCTACTGTTTTTTCAGCAGAGGGAATACTGCTGGAATGTAGAATATGACCAATAAAATTAGAATGATGGCTAATTGTTGATTGTTTGCTCCGTTGATGAGGCCTTGTATTGCATAGGCTGCTATGAGTCCTAGGCTGGTTATGCTGTGGGCTTTGATCATGTCTAGATTTGCTGGGGCCATCTCTATGGGATTGTCGTAATGTTGTTTGAGTTGTTTGATTGATCTGTAGACTAGTGGTATTGAGGCGAGTGAGATTAGAGATATTGGGGTGATTAGTTGGAGTGTTGAAGCGATGATGATTAGTGTGTATGTGATGATCCAGCTTAGGATGTAGATTTTTACTCCTGTTTTTTTGCCGTATCTGGCGATGAGGGTTAGTTTTCCTGCTTGTTTGTCTGTTTGGTAGTCTGGGATTTCGTTTATTGTTATCATGGAAAACAGCATGATTCCTAAGGGTAGGGTTGCTAGGAAAACTTCCATGGATATTGTTTGGGCTTGGGTGTAGTAGGAGCCTAATCCTATGATGGTTCCGAAGCTTATGAGTTGGGTGAGTTCGCCTATTCCGTGGTGTGAGATTTGTATTGGGGGCATGGTGTAGAAGAGGGAGCAGAAGATGCCGATGAGTCCGAAGGCTAGAATGGGCCAACCGATTTTTATGGTGAGATATAATCCGATTATGATTGTGATTGTGTAGCATATTATGAAGGCTGTTCGCATGTGTTGGGGGTTTATTTGTTTGCTGCTTAGTGTTCCGCTTCCACCTGTGTAGGGATTTTTTTCTCCAGGTTTGAGCTGATCTACTGAGTGCTTGTAGTCGAAGTAGTCGTCTGTCATGTTGAGTGCAAGGTGGTTGATGACTACAGCAAATATGACGAGGAAGAATATGATTGAGTTGAAGGTTTGATCAACAGCCCAACAGATGGTGGCTCCAAGAGTGGCCGGGAAAATACTTGGTGGGACGAAGTGGTAACGGAAAGCACGCCACCAGACTAGAACTTGTTGACTGATATTTCCACTCATAGGGCTGCCCTCGAGAAGAGCTTGTGTTATTATGTCATCTTAGGGGACATAAAAGCCGTGATTATGTCACCTAAATTGAAATTTCCTATGGTTTGTGCTTGCTCCTTTTTTGTGGGGTAGCTTGATTACTCTATGTTTATGATCTTGAGCGCGCGCTACAGAATGTTATTGTTGCTTCATTCTTTCCATATAGGGCAGATAGATTCTGACTTGAACGCACAGAAGTTGCATTTCCACCTATTTCGTTTTCCTACTAGCATCGCAGGTCTCTCACCAAGCCAATATTGAGTGGCAAATTCTATATCCCGTTTCCATCTTTCCGCATCAAATTGGAAAGTATGTTTGCCAATAAGTTTCTTTGTGTCCTGATTTTCGTATATGATTTCAAGGTCTTTCGATAATTCTGGAATGATTTTGGCTGCTTCATTAATCATGATAGTGAGTTTTAGCAGGTTTTTCTCGAGAGGTTTTTCATTAGGACCTAATTCATCAAGAAATTCATCGGTAAAGGTGCTATTACTATCCAGATTATAGCACTCTAAAATTTTTCTGAAATCAAAAGTTTCAGACTGAATTGTCTTCAATAAACTATAGTAGGACATTAGCTGAAATTCAGTAACTCTAGTCTGAGCACGTGTAGGCATTCTATCACTTTTTCTAGTTTTATGATCAATCACCTTTGTTCTATTGTCTTCCACAAGCAATTCATCAATATGTCCAAATAGGGGAATGTTTAACCTGGGAAGCCATCCAAAAACTGGTAATTCACGAGTTTGAGCTTTTTCTTTAACGCGAATCAAGCCCACTAACATGTTATGAAAACCTAAACCTATACTATCGGCTATCGAGACAACTTTAACTGGTATTAATTCTGCAGTTTCTTCATGAAGTTCCTTATGTCGTGTTCTTCCCCGAGCCATCACCTCTGTCTCAGGAACCTTATGAGTAAATGACAACTCAACCGCTTTTTCACACCAGAACTGACTGGAAAGAGTACTCACTGAAAGTCTATTCTTAAGTTTTTTTAGAGGGATATCCGCCTGCAAGATCTATTATCAACTCATATCATTAATAAAATTCAATTCAACTGTGTTTGCTAACACATGAATTAACGCACGATACACTCAGGATCCTTCTGATTAATTATAAACTATTGACTTACGCGAATGTATGTCAGTATAGCGCGCGCGTACGCATCAAATCATACGACTGAATGTATCCCTCAATCTTTGTATATCTTCGTTTCTAATGTTCTTTATCATCAGCTTAATTTCGAGCAGGAATGTTTCTGCTTCTTTGAGTAGGTTCTGTGCAGAATTCTTTGTGAGAGCCAAATCCACGTAGTACTGCTTGTCTATCCTCTCTCTCTTGGCAAACGATATTGTTTTGTAGAGATCCTCCTTTTCGAAAAGTCTTCTAAATATGATGATTGATCCGGAATGGTTTTCGCATTTGATTCCTATCTTGAATAACAGTGCTGTTAAGGAGTTATACATAGCGTAGTATGTCATTGAGACAGAATTTTCGTAAAGGTCGTTCTTCAGAAGAATCTTTGCTGATTTCAGGCAGTCATCCGCTTTCTTAAGGTAGGAGCTGCATATTTCTTCAGAGGGCTCGACTGATTCAAGTTTACCATCTTTCTTTAGTTTACTCAAAAAATCCGGTTTTTTCATAGAATTCCTCCGCCCCCCTGAGTATCACATGATTTTTGACCAACTCCTTTATCAGCTCTGAGCTCGGATCGAATTTTCCGATTTTGACGTTGATCTTGGAATGGATTGACTCGACTTCCTTCTTTACGTTCGAGTCCTCTGTCTCTATATACACGTCTATATCGCTGTCAGCCTTGGCTTTGTACTTGGAATAGCTTCCGAAGATTACTATGATCCTCTCACCGCATTTTCTCAATATCTCCTCTGCAATCACATTTAGTTTCGGGTATTTCTTCAGAAGCATTATTTGATTGTAGCGCTCTGCACTGAACACGTAATTCTTAGCCTGCAGGTTTTTCCTTATGAAAAATGTTTTGTTCTTTCCTTCTTGTTTGTAGTCCAGTACGTTCTCGCTGACCAGCTCTTTGAGCCTTCTTTGGATTGTGGAATGCGATTCGCCTAGCTTCTCTGCTATGCCCCTTACGTGTGACTTTTCTCTGAGAAGAAGCAATATTATCCTCAGTCTTAGATTGTCTCTTTTTTGAACCATATGTCTCACATTTGAACCAATAGAATCATTATGGACCCCGCTTAAATGTTTTTCATCTTGTGCACTTCCAGCACACGATTGCCAAGCGCATGCCAAAATCAATCTTGATGGTGCTTATTGGTTTGAATTTTGGAATGATGAGTTACACGCGCGCTATGGTTTGATGGTTTAATTATTTGATGTTTAACACTGTGAATATGGA
>JBAUBP010000341.1:0-15317 GCA_049676905.1 Bathyarchaeia archaeon | reverse complement strand
CGATTGCCCTAAGTCTTCACAGTTTAAACCAACCTATAGGATACATTATGAACGGCCTAATAGATTATTCAATAGATTACGAACTGAAAAATTATGGGATAAGAAATGTTGCCGCGAAATACAAAATCAATCTCATACAAAAATATTTACTATCAAAAAACTCTGCCAAGAATAAAAGTATGCCAACTGAAAAACTTCAGGCATTATTCAATCTTACGATTGATATTGGATATTATGATTTCGCAGAACTTACGAATTTTGAAAAAGAAGTTATTATTGACTACTACAAATACAACGAACTATTCGACAAATGGTCTTCAATAAAGTCTATTATGAAATCTAGAAAATTCTGTGAAGTTGATAGCTTTTATGAAACAATGCAGAGTTTATTCTCAGAGCTACTAGGTATAAAAATAAGTACGAATTCACATTCGCGAGCAGAGCTTACAACCAAATTCGGCAGTTTACCAGACTTTTGGAAAAAAGATATCTATAATCTACTCTATCTTGGTTGAGATTGTTAAGGTAATAAATTCGTTAACATAACTTTTTGAAAAAATAACATTTAGACTAATCTATTCTCCAAGAATTACTGAATCATAAACTTCTACTATGTTGTTTACTTCAATAATATCCAGCTCGTAACCTTCATCTCTAATATAATCTTCAATATCGATCAGTTCAGGTTTAGTGGTTATTATTGTCAATCCTGGCGCGGGGTGGGTTTCCTCCGTCTTGTAAACGACAGCCACGCTCTGTTCATATGGTACTAGAAATTTCTTTGCATCAAATCTCGCACTCGCCAATGCCTTTTCAATTAAACCACCAACTTTTCCAATAGACCCATCAGGATTAATTGTTCCAGTCATTAGAATATTAGGATCTGCTGTTTCATCATTTATCGCTGCAAGCAACGCAACTGTTATCGCTGCTCCAGCGCTAGGACCATCCAAAATTTCAGTTTCGCTATCAGCTATTACAGTTAGTATTACATCTGTAGTTTTAAGGGATTGATTTGTCAATTCCTCCGCAACAAGAATAGCCGTATTTGCACTTGTCTGGAGATCTATTCCTATCTTCGGCTCTGTATTGATTAAAAGTCTTCCTTCCCCCTCTCTAAGTTCCAGATGAACCGTCATGATAATGCCTTCATATACCAACTCGCCCACAGATCCACTCACCGTGCGAACTGCTACTATGTTAATTTGGGATCTACCTGATATTCCAAAATTGGCTGTACCATTTGATCTCGAAAGTCGAGAATAATAATCAGCTTGTGATTTGTAATAGGATAGTTGGTTATCTAGTAGGGTTAATTCCTGCCTCATCGAATTGATTGTTTTTGTAAGGTTCTGATTTTGGAAAATCAAGGGCTCATATTGATCGGATTGGGTTTTTGGGCGATCTAGATTTGAAAGAACTACAGATGCTAATAAGATGTTGACCAGAATACTTATGATAAGTGCTGTCTTGAGAGTTTTTTTCGTGTTATCTAAAGATGGCTCCAACTTGCATCTCATGGTACCGCATCAATAACTCAAACTTAAACTTGTTCATTACTGTAAAATGAAATAAAATTGATTCCAAAAAGATTAATCAGACTGATTTATACATTTAATGTAAGGTTTTAATCATGTCTGAAGAGATGCGGATCATCGAAACTAAGCCTCTTGATTCCGTTAAAAATTGTCTTGTTGGTATGCCAGATACAGGATTGACCGGTATGATCGCTGCAAGCCAGATAGTAGAATCAATGAAGTTGCCGGAAATTGGACACATAGAATCAGATCTATTGCCCCCCGTTATGGTAATCCATGATGGTGAGCCAAAGGTTCCGATAAGATTCTTTGGTGACTCAAATCTCACAGTACTAACTTCAGAGACACCAATTAGCACTAGAGCTATTGCTCCTCTCTCAAGAAGCTTAACTGCTTGGGCTGTCAAAAAGAAGGTTGAGATGCTTATCTCTGTTAGTGGTATCGCAGTTCAGAATCGGATGGAAATTAAAATTCCTCAAGTTTTCGGAGTTGCAACAAACGAAAAAGGTAAGAAACTTCTAAAAGAAGCTGAAATTCAAGTATTAGAAGAAGGATTCATGGTAGGCCCACACGCCATGATCGTTAGAGAATCATTATCGAAAGGGCTCACAAATCTAGTTATACTTGCTCAATCACATTCAGGATATCCTGATCCCGGAGCTGCAGCATCAGCAATAAATGCAGTGAATAAACTTCTCAATCTAGAAGTGGATGTCAAAAAGCTCCTTGAAGATGCTGAAGAAATTAGGGTAAAAACACGTGAACTCATGCAAAGAACCAACAAATCTTTTGAGGGAATGGCTAAAACGCAAGAGCAGGAACTTCCAGCGATGTATGGATAATATAAAGTAAAGTGAGGTATGAAAAATTGTTCAAATCCTTTGATGACCTTGAAAGAGAGATTGATGAGACTTTTGAAGAATTAATGTCAAGTCGACCAATGTGGGATAGCTCAACTGGAAGACTTGAACCTCTAACACAAGTTACAGAATCGTTGGACAAGCTAGTTGTAACGATGGATCTTCCATTAGTACGAAAAGAGGATATACATCTAACAATTGAAGAAAAATATCTAAACCTTGAAGCACCGCTAGCTCGATGTGTTAAATATGAACGGTGGGGAACTCATAGTGACTGCGAATTCAGTTCTTTCTATAAAACTGTAAATCTTCCAACTAGAGTCAATCCTGATGAAGCCAAAGCAAAATTCTTAAACGGAGTCTTATCGGTCGAGTTACCCAAAACCGTCAAAGGTAAGAAAATAAACGTGGAATAAACTTCCAGATAATTATCGATTAGCGCCCACTACAGAAATTTAGTATACTTCAAACTTCATCTTCCATTTTAGGAGAATGATAATGGCTGGTAAGACTGCTGTAGTAATCGGAGAGGAACTTCAAGAATATGATCTAGGTGCCAACCACCCTCTAAGGCCAGAACGCCTTAAGATTGCGTTAGCTCTCGCAAAAAATTATGAGCTTACCTCTTCAGTCGATATTCTAACTCCTAGATTGGCAAAATTTGAAGAACTTCTTCTATTTCATACGGCAGAGTATGTGAATAAAGTCAAGGAGTATAGCCGTCTAGGCTATGGATTGCTGGATGCTGGAGATACGCCTACCTTTAGTGGATGTTTTGAAATAACTAGTTGGATTGTCGGAGCTTCACTCGTAGGAATAGAGGCGGTTATTAATGGAAAGGCTGACCATGTATTCAATTTAAGTGGGGGGCTTCATCATGCCCATCCCGGTAAAGCTTCAGGATTCTGCATTTTCAACGATCCGGCAGTATGCATATCTTACCTCAAGAAAAAATATGGGATTAAGAGGATTGCGTATATTGATATTGATGCGCACCATGGCGATGGTGTAATGTATGGTTTTTACAATGATCCTTCAGTTTTAGATATTGACTTCCATGAGGACGGACGTTATCTTTTCCCGGGAAGTGGTTTCTCCAATGAGATAGGGGAGGGAAAAGCTAAGGGGTTAAAAATAAACATCCCATTGCCGCCAAAAGTAAATGACAAATTATACCTCGAAGCTTTTCATAGAATTGTGCCTGCTGCCTTAAGATCTTATGAACCTGAAATTATTTTACTCCAGTCAGGAGCGGATTCACACAAAGGAGATCCGCTAGCTCATCTTTCAATAACTGTTAAAACCTATTCTGAAATTGCCTCATGGCTGCACAAATTTGTTCATGAAATGTGCTTTGGCAAGATAATGATATTTGGTGGAGGGGGCTATTTGTTATCAAATGTCGCAAGATGTTGGGTAAAAGTCCTCAGTGTCTTTTTAGAGAAAGAACTATCTGCAACAATTCCTGATGAGTGGCAAAAGTACTACGAATCTTTAACGCATGATGAGGCTCCAAATACCATGAATGAGGAAGAAGAGAAATTTCTGAATCAAAAAGCAGTAGATGAGATGGGTCTCGTCCTTGATGAACTCGAAGTAACTACATGCGTTAATAAATAATTGGACAAAATTAATCTGCTGAAGGTAGCGACATATTGATGTTCCTGACATACTTATGTAACAATGTTATAGTTAATTATGGAGAACGTTAAGGAGAGGTTGTATTATGATGCGCATGAGGTTCATAGGTTTCTGCTTAACAACATTCTTAATCATGACTTTATTCCCGATATCTATCGCAACTGCAGGACAAGAAATCATCAACGTTCAAGCTCAAGAGACAGTTACTGTAGGAGTTCGTTTCCTTGTAATGTTGCAGATACAGTACGATTTTACGAATCAAGAAAATGTTGAAATCTGGTGTGGTATTCGAGGCTCCGATCGAAAATACATGGTGACTCCAGATAAACCTCCAATTCTAGTGAGCGGTACCGGAGAGCATAAATGGGATTTACAGTTGAGGGCCCCTGTACAAGCAGGAGAGTGGCGTCTGGAAGCATATTTATTTCATATGGATGATAACAATCAAGAAATTATTGATCATACCCGAAGCTTCTCAGTAAATGTTTTACCTTGGTATGAACCAGATGTCGAGGTTAAAACAATCCAGACAGAACCACCGGATTTTAAACTAATAGTGGGTAGAGAAGCTTCTCTAATAGTTAGTATTCGTTACTCACACTTTAGTTCAGGATATGTTTGGAAGTTGCGAGCAGTTATCCGAGATGGTGTAACCGGTGAGGATCTTGGTGTAGTGCATTCTGATCCCCTGCCACCAGGAGATGGTGAATACACATTCCCTGATATCGTTTTTATCCCTCGAAGAACCGGAGAATGGCCTCTCCAACTTGGAGTTGGAATAAAAGATTGTCCTACAGGACTATGTGGTATACAGGAGTTTCTAACAAAAGAAAAATTCACTATTACCGTAGAAGAGGGAAATGGTTCAGTAATTACGCCTGAGCCAACATCAACAGTATTTGATTTTTCAGCAACAGTGACCCCAATTCAAAAAAATCTTATAGCAGGTGAACATTCGTCTTTCTACATCAATATTGAACTCCAAGACGGAGAATCAAAAGAAGTTATGCTCTATCTAAATAACCCCCCTCAAGACTGGAATTATTTCTTTGATCCACCAAAAGGTACACCTGATTTCGAATCAGAATTAATCATCTATCTTCCCACCAATTTAGAACCAGGATCATATGAATTGATCATTACCGCAAAAGGAGAAAGTATGGAGAAACAATCTAAAATCGAATTGATAGTCGAAGATGATGAAACAGTTGCTACTACAACATCAGAACTATCACCTTCTCCTATTACGCCAGAGGTTGATCAAAAGGAACAGGAGGATTATTCGATAATATTCTACATAATTATCTTGATAGTAGTGATCGTGATTGCTTCAGGACTGGTGTTTTTCTATACACGAAAAAAGCAAAGGGAAGAATCAGCAGACATTAAGAAAACTTGAATACTCTTGTAATAGGTTGCTGGACTTTGCATTACAATTAATCTTTCATAATAAGATTAAGTTCATAAATAGGACTTTAGTTGTTTAGAGGATATGCTAGTAACGAGAACAAACGGTCATCTATTGTCTTTATTCCTGATTATTCTTATCTCAAATGTTGCATTCATAACTGATTCACATGGGTATCTTAGTTTTGCTTGGAGAGTAGAACCTACATTAGACCGTAATGAATATTCGCCAGGTTCTGAAGGAATTATTGACGAAAGCGTTGTTAATACTGGACCGACCATCCTTCATATCTATCAGACTATCGTTATGTTTGATTGGCAGAAGCCGACGGGGAAATGGTGGTATGTTGACGTCGATATTGAAGTTGATCCTAGCGAAAGAGTCCATTTAGCAAAACTCGCTTTTGAGATACCTGATGATGTAGCTCCAGGAAAACATACTTATGAGGTTGGCTTGAGACACAGGCATCTCGGTCTTAGAGAGGGATGGCAAGATGATGGTCTTCAATGGTCAACTCTCACTTATGAAATTTTCATATCAGAACAAAAGGAGGCCAAACTCAGACTTCTAAATGTGAGCCAGACCCCAAGTCAAGGAGAAGCTTTCTATGTTGGAGACCTGAGCACAATATCTTATAGATTGAAGAATATCGGTGGAGCAGTAGCTGAACAAGTTAAGTTGGAACTAGAAATTCCTCTAGGAGAAGAAATCATTAGCTCAGAGCAATCAACTTCTCCAAAGGATCTTGAGCCGAGATCAGTTGACGAGTGGACTATTCAAATCCGTGGTGAGAAACCAGGTAATATTACCGCTAAAATTCACTTATTCATTTCTGAAAATAAAATAGATGAAACAGATTTTCCAGTAATAGTTTCTGAGCCATATTTAGAAATAGTCAGTAAGAACCACACTCCTGGTGAAGGAGAACCTGTGTATCCGGGAGATATTTTAATAGTAAAATACATTATGCGAAACAAAGGCTCATCAACTGTCAAGAATCTAACAGTCTTGCCAGAAGTTCCAGAAGGAATGACTATAATTGAAACAAGTAAACCAATCAGAATCGCGCCGGAAGAGACAAAGCCTCTATCATTCAAGATTAGAGCAGATAGATCTGGAGAACATTCTTTTGAGATATTATTTTTCAATTCTGGAAAAGAACTTCCAAGTTACCGAGCCCCTGGAACAGTAATCGTATCTGAGAATCCTGTATGGATACAGATATTCAAGCAAACAAACTATGGATTGTTAGTAATTATTCTAATCATAGTGGCCATAGCTATCTCATTAATTATCTTATCGAGAAGAAGAAGACCAGCAGATGTCACTGCATCTAAAGAGTTAGAGTTCTGTTCGAAATGTGGGACTCAGATATTAAACCATGATGCCTTCTGTCAAAATTGTGGTAATAAATTATACTGAAAAAACAGAATCAACTGCTCAACACATTTATATTATTCAAAAAAACTAGTTGCATCGGCGTCATATATGCTGGAAGAACAAGTAAAAAAAGCAATAGATGAAATCAGACCTCAGATCCAAGCCCATGGTGGAGATGTCGAATTCGTCGACATACAAGAAGGGATTGTAAAAGTAAACTTGAAGGGTGCATGTGCAGGTTGTCCAATGTCACAGATGACTGTTAAGGAAGGAATACAATCATATCTTAAAGATAAGATACCTGAGGTCAAGAGTGTAGAGGCAGTACAATAATCACCAAATCAATTTTCGATTAACCAAGAATAATTCCAATTTGGATTATCCACATTGTGAATATTCTATAGGCCGATTATGGATCATACTATGCCCATATTCCTATCGCAATATCAATAAAAAGCCATAAATGACATTTCTCAATTGGTAGAGACAAAAAATGTGGGACTCACTATTATGGATCTATATCCTAAATGCAACACTTCTGATTAATCATGAAATAGATTCATCCTATTGGAAAGAATGGAATCTTATATCCTTACTATCTGGTCGATCAAGTAATGTCAATAATGATCAAAAGAACATGAACATTTTTCTTCTTTTACATATCCCGCTAATATTTCTAATAATGTACGGTTTGAAAGAAATTATCCAGAAGTCCTTTATTGGCCTAATTATTTCTATTGTGTTATGTTTCGGCTGATTCTTCGCTTTCTTCTTTCATATGCACTTCATAAGAAAAGGTAGAATTGAATTCAATACTCATATATCAAAAGGTATGATTGCAGGAATTTTTATTTTATCCATTATTCAACTAATAATTACATTCTGGATTACCATATCTTAAGACTTCCATAAGATCAAATATTGTTTTGTATCAAGACATCTTGGAAGATTTATCTTGTCGCTGAATTTAAAAACGATGTTAACCTTGGATTGATTGTTTTCCCAGTTACTAGTGGTAAGAATGAAGATCCCGTCACAACTGAACTTTTTACAGAGGTGGGTTATTTTAGGGGTTCTTATCGGAGCTATATCTGGTTTAGTAGCGGGGGTCTTCTATTATCTGCTTAATCTTAGCTCAGAATTCTTCCTAGGTTATCTCTGCAATTATTATCCGCCTGCAGCAGGAGGAGAAGTATCGAAATCTGTTTCTTCGACAGATGTAAGATGGTGGCTTATTGCATTAATACCAGGATTGGGGGGCCTTCTATCTGGTTTAATAGTCTTCAAGTTTTCACCTGAAGCCGAAGGACACGGTACAGATGCAGTAATAAACTCTTTTCATAGATTGGCTGGCAAGGTTAGAAAAAGAGTTCCTTTCACCAAGGCTTTGGCATCGATTCTGACTATAGGTAGCGGAGGTAGTGCGGGGAGAGAGGGTCCTGTTGCTCAAATATGCTCAGGTATAGCCTCCTCTATCTCAACAGCATTTAGACTAACTGATAAGGATAGAAGGATCTTACTGATCTGTGGAGCTGCCGCTGGAATCGGTAGTATTTTCAAGTCCCCACTTGGAGGAACAATATTTGCAATTGAGGTTCTTTATAGAAGAGATTTTGAGGTTGACGCTTTAATTCCTTCATTCGTAGCTTCATCAGTCGCTTATGCGGTTTTTACATCTTTTCCAGGAATAGGGTTTGAACCTATCTTCACGATCAGTCCAATACTATTCACTCAGCCTATGAATCTGCTATTCTACCTTGTTTTAGGGATTATATGTGGTATTCTCTCTATAGGATATGTTGTAATATTCTATGGTTTCCGTGATCATGTATTCAAAAGAGTAAGAATTCCACAGTATCTAAAACCTGCATTAGGAGGAATAATGCTTGGAACTTTTGCATTAATTCAGCCATCAGCGTTGGGCGCGGGCTATGGCTGGGTCCAAGAAGCTATTTTCGGAAATCTGTCAATCACATTTATGTTGACTTTAATTATCGTCACAATTATCGCTACAAGTTTTACAATAAGTTCTGGTGGAAGCGGAGGAGTTTTTGCCCCCTCGTTAGTCATAGGTGGAATGATAGGGGGAGTTCTCGGAAAGCTCCTTTCAATATGGATGCCAACAATTAACCAAGAGGCATTCATACTAGTTGGAATGGCAGCCTTCTTCGCTGGCGCGGCAAAAGTACCTATCGCCTCTATGATAATGGTCTCAGAAATGACGGGCAATTATTTTCTTCTGGTCCCACTTATGATGTCTTGCGCAATAGCCTATATTGTTTCTGGCAAATGGTCGATATATGAAAACCAGGTCACTAACAGGGTCATGTCCCCTGCTCATAGAGGAGAATTTAGCGTAGATTTACTGGAGGAAATAGAAGTGGGAAAAGTGGCTACCAAGGAAGTTGTAACTGTTTCCCCTGAAGATGATTTACTGCATGTGTCCAATTTGATTTCCTCAACTGGACATCTGGCATATCCAGTAATTAGTGATGAAAAGCTTGTGGGGATCATATCTTATAGTGACATACTCAAGATTCCCCACGAAAAAGCAGGTTCAACTAAAGTCAAGGAGATAATGTCAGAAAAACTAACTACTTGTATGCCTGATGAAACTCTGGCAGTAGCCTTACGTCGCATGGATGAATCTGAATATGGACATCTGCCCGTCGTTGATATGCGTGACCGAGAAAAATTACTTGGGATCTTAAGCAAAAGGGATCTGATAAGAGGTCATGAAGCATACAAACGTGGCATAGTGTTTGAACACATTGATGTCTTAGACAGGGTTAAAGTAGAAGAAGTCATGCGAAGAGATTATGTGGCTTTAGATTCCGATACACATGTTTTGACATTAGCTAATCTCATGGCAAAACGGCTTTTCCTTGATTATCCGGTATTGGAACATGGTAAATTTGTTGGAATAGTCGATGTATCCAGACTGCTAGATGCATTGTTGAACAATCGAGATATTTCAATTAAGGAAATAGCTGACACGAGAATAATAGCATCCTATCCTCAAGATTCTGTACATATCGCAGTAGAGAAAATGCACCATCACAATTTGGGAGCGCTGCCTGTAGTAGATAATGAACGACCATCCAAACTCTTAGGTGTGCTAACCTGGGCTGATGTACTTCGCGCTTATGAAATGAAACGTTAGTATTTTATGTGATAGCTAGAGAATTCGAATATTAGAAATAGTGAGGTTTTGAAAAATTAGTTATCGAGGTCTTTAATGATTACTATCAAGATCTAGACCGAAAATATGATGCGAGAAAAATAATTATGCCAACAATTACTGACCAGATCACAATATCCGCTATTAGATTTGTTAAATCTATTCTCCAAGGAAAATATTGCGGTGCTATTATCAGTCTAATAAGCCAAGAGAAAGGGTAACCATATCGCATGGCGCCAATAAGCATACTAGGATTATTGGATATCAAGCCTGTGAATAGTGTACTTATGGCTCCTCCGATTAAAGAGTACAGAAAGATTTTAGATTGCATTATCTTACACTAATAGCACTGTATGAATCATCCAAGAAGAAGTTATGCATGTATAATTACTATGAACTATCTTTCCAGTAATTCAAGGATAACACCGTTAGGATCACGAAACATAGCTATCCTCCAGTAGGTTTTATCTTCCTTGGGTTTTAATGCTCTTAACAATTTCTCATGAGATACATCTGCTAAGGCATACATCTTTGGTTTGAACTCAATGGGGTCACTCACTTGTTCAGCGCCTTGTTCTTTGAAGTGAGCAATTGCCTCATCCATGTCCTCCACTCTAAATCCTAAATGCCATAACCCTATAGGTTCATCATTTGCAAAGAACTCATTCAATTCCAGTAACTGATCTTCTAAATACAAGTAAGCGACACGCATAGTATCTGTCTCATATTTTCTGAGAATCTTGAAGCCCAAGACTTTTGTATAAAAGTCCATTGTAGCATCGCGATTTTTTACAACAATGCTTACATGTTCCAGAATCATTCCTTTTAGCATTAAAATTCACTTCGCAACATTTTACGTATTAATACTAATTTAACTCTTAGTTGATATTCGCATAATATTCATATGGGCCTTTAGGTAGTCAAATTCCAACTTTAAACTACAATAACCATCAAACAATTCTCAGTGATCTTTGTGGTAGATCTTCCATATGTTATTGCGTGGGAATCCACTAAAGCTTGCAAGTTTGCTTGCTTGCATTGCAGGGCTGAAGCCCAGACACGGCCAGATCCAGGAGAGTTGACCACAAAGCAGGCTAAAGATCTCATTTCACAAATAGCTGGCGAAAAAAGACTATTCATTATCACAGGTGGAGATCCATTACTCAGAAATGATATCTTCCAAATAATAGAATATGCAAACGACTCAGGTCTTAGAGTTGCTTTAGCTCTAAGTGGAAGCAAAGTCAATAAAGAATCAGCTGAAAAAATGAAAAAGTCTGGAGTGGCTCATATCTCCTTTAGTCTGGATGGGTCGAACTCCGAAATACATGACACTTTTAGAGGAATAAAAGGCGCGTATGATAGAACAATAAAAAATATATCTTATATCAAAAAAGCAGAATTACCGTTTAACATTCTAACAACAGTCACTAAATATAATTACAAAGATGTCTGGAAAATTCAAACTCTAGTCGAGAAACTAGGCGCTTCAATGTGGGACCTATTTATGCTGGTGCCTACAGGAAGAGGAAAAGTTGAGATGGAAATTACTCCTCTGGAATATGAGAAAATTATGAAAGAATTCTATATTCGATCACAGAAGACAAAAATTCCAATAAAGATGACCTGTGCACCTCAATATCAAAGAGTAATGAAACAAAACAAGAATAAACCGAATGTTAAATCTAGCCAACATAAAATGATCCAGCATGGATGCATGGCAGGAAATGGATATTGCTTCATCTCTCATAAAGGAGATATATGTGGTTGTGGCTTCCTACCAGTTTCCGCTGGTAATATCAAAACAAATTCTCTTGAAGAAATATACAAGAAATCGATACTATTCAATGAGTTGAGAAATAAGGATCTACTAAAAGGCAAATGTGGAATCTGTGAATTCAAAGTGGTCTGTGGAGGGTGTCGTGCAAGAGCATATGCAATTCATAAGGACCATATGGCGGAAGAAGAGTATTGTATATATACTCCAACTAGCAGAGTTTTAGAAAAATTAAATCTTTAAAAATTTTAATTGGAAACTAATCAATTGTATGTAGGCGAGATATGATTTGCGATATTTCTTTGGAATTGGCATATTATGTCTAATTCTTATGATTACCCAAACTATAGCTTATGCGGCATCTCAGACAAGTCAAGAAGATCCTTTCAGTGAAGGTTCTAACTGGACTTACGAACTTACAAAAAATAGTAATACAGAAGGAAGAGGGAAATACAAGGGAACCTCAACAACAATTGAATTCTCAAAAGGATTGGTCAACGTTAAGAAATCAAATTCAACAGTCTTGATAATTGAAGACAATAGAAAAACTAGCTACAACAGCTCTGGAACAGGCTTCTTCAAGCATAAAAAAAGCGAGAATATTTCTAATACAATAATCACAACAATCGACCGCCAAACATTAACTATACAATCTTGTAAGATTAATAATGGAACAAGCGATCAATTTATTGAAGACAAATCCATGGTTGGAAAGCCGACTATCTATTTTATTTCCACCAATTTGAAAGAAGCACTAAATGTCAAATGTTTTTGGGGAAATGAGAGTATAGTATGTTCGATCAACCAAAAAGCGAAAAATCCTCATGACAACAACTCCTCGTTAATCACACTAAATTACTCTGGTCCAAAGATGGTAATCATGCAAACAGTCATAAGTTTTCCAAAGGAAGGTAAAATTGATTGCACATTTAATTATGATGAAAATACGGGACTGTTGCTGTCTTATAACACGAATGAAACGGCAAAGCACAGTGAAGGGTCATGCTGCTGGGTAAAAACAGATAAAATTGAAAATTATGATGTGAACTCGATATCGTTATGGACTCAACAAGAAGATTCGAATCCAGAAATGGATGAACCTTTAGAATATGCATTTGATAATATGCAAATAATTATGGCAGCAATTGGGATTTCTGCTATAATGATCATCGGATATGTTGTATTGTATCGAAGAAGAATTGATCGCAAAACACCTAAGTAATTTTAAGTAAATAGCATGTTTTTCTAGCTAAATTTAAAACTAATTCAGACTTCTAATCTTAACTTGCAGACAGGTTTTCTTATCTCATTTTGAGTTAGAAGTGTTGCCGTATTTATGAGTGCGATATGAGTATATGCTTGAGGAAAATTACCTGTCTGTTCATAAGTTACAGGTTTTATATGTTCTGAAAACAGTCCAAGATGATTTGAATACTCCAATGTTTTCTCAAATAGTTTTTTAGCTTTATCTTTTTCCCCAGTTAGAAATAGTGCGTCAGCGAGCCAGAAGTTACATGGAAGAAATCCGTTTTCAGGGATCCCAAAGTCATCTTGTGAACGATATCGATATACCAAACCATCAGTGACAAGATTTTTAGAGATATTCTCTACAGTCTTCTTGATTTTATTATCATTTGGGTCTAGGAAACCAAAATATGGCATTAGAAGTAAGCTAGCATCCATTTCTTTTGAACCGTAATATTGTGTGAAGGCTTGAACTTGGTTATTCCATCCATTTTTTAGGATATCTTCTTGAATTTCTTTTCTGACCTTGATCCATCTGGAAACCACTTGTTCTTTGTGGAAAAGTTGTGCAATCTTTATTCCTCTGTCCAACGCTACCCAGGACATGAGCTTAGAAAAAGTGAAGTGTTTTTTTACATTTCTAAATTCCCATATGCTATTATCTGGGTCTCTCCAATTTGAAATTACATATTCTACTAGTCCCTCAATTATGTCCCATTGGTCGAATGTTAGTTCCTCGGTATAGTGATAATAGACGAAATAGAGATAAGCTGCTTGTAGGACTTCTCCTACAACATCTATCTGTGTTTGTGTGTAGGCACCATTCCCTATTCGAACTGGTTTTGAGTTCTTGTAGCCAGAGAGATGGGATAAAATCTTCTCTTCAAGATTTCTCTCACCTTCTACGCCATACATTATCTGTAGATCTAGGCTGCAAAGTAAACATATCTTGATAATCCATTTCATAAAACCTTCAGCTTCATCGTAATGGCATAGTTTAGTGAAAGAATCAACGGCAAAAGATGCGTCTCTCAGCCATGCATAACGGTAGTCCCAGTTTCTGTCTTTACCGACTATTTCTGGCAACGATGTTGTGGCCGCTGCGACAATTGCTCCAGAATTCTTGTATGTTAACAACTCTAGGGTTAGGAATGATCTTATCACGGCTTCTTTATACTGATCTGGAACACTTATTTTGTGTAAAAGATCAATCCAATACTTAGAAGTTAAGTCGAAATATGCCTGTGCTTCCGCAAATTTTCTGATACTAATATTGTCAGAAAAGCTCACGCCAAAGAAAGTCGGTTCTCGAAGTACGAAATAACCTTTTTCTAAATCGTTAATCGAATGATTCGTGCGTAGAGTTAATCTTTGTTTATCATTGGTTGCAAGTATCGCATCTTTCTCGAATGTTATTTTAGTTTCATCTAAAGCATAGTTCAGTCGAGGTTCAAATTGAAATTTTATGGAAGGATTTCCTCTAATTGGTTTCAAAATTCTTATTATCTGTTGTACTTTTTTCAGTTTTCCGTCTTCGATATAACATGGAAAAAAATCATGAATTAGATATTCAAAATCTTGTCCCGTGATCTTAGTTTCAATAACGTTGGTATTGTTAACATATATCTGATTGATGTTACAGTTATCGTCGAATGGGGGTAAACAGAAAAATCCTCCTTTATCTTCATCCAATAATTTAGCAAATACGGATGGTGAGTCAAAGCGAGGAAAACAAAACCAGTCTATACTTCCTTTTCTTGAAATGAGTGCCGCAGTATTATGATTACCAACTATCCCATAGTCCATGATTATGGTTCAACGCCAGTAAATAGTTAATTTCTAAGATTACAGGTTAAGACAGTCTTTAAGCATTTGCTGATGGCAATACGTTAAAATTCATTTCAATAGTGACGATTGAAGTTATTTTACATATAAATAATCTTAAACAATCTTGCTAAACAATGGAAACCTGCTTGTTTTTAAACAAAGTCCACAATTTTGTTAGACAGTGGTTTTTTTGTGTGCCAAAATAGAATATTTTTACAATAAACTTAACGTAAATTATTTCTAACTCTTGGGATGCTAGTTTGAAATTCATATATTCGGATCCTAAAGAAATCTTTGAGGAATATACGAAAAAGAATTGGGACGATCCTATTTGGCAAAATCTTAGGTTAGAGGTATACCAACTTCAATTATAAGAACCAGATGACTATCTTTTAGCTATAGACCAGATTAAAAATAGAATCCAATTATTCCCTCATCAGATAAAAACAGCGTTGAAAGT
>JBAUBP010000340.1:0-3171 GCA_049676905.1 Bathyarchaeia archaeon | reverse complement strand
CATCTGTATCCATAGGGATAACAGAGGTTTTTAAAACTTTGGCATTTGAGCTCCCTATTATTTCGCAGGATTTGCCGATTTTTCCTTCAGGGGAAAGCTTTAACATCCAGAGATCCCAGCCTCCTGCACCAAAAGATGCAGTCGAACCACCAACAATATATCCACCATCACTTATCTCCTGAATGTATGCGGTATTATCCATATTATTCCCCCCATAAGTCCGTTGCCACTCAATATCGCCATTCGATTTAAGCTTTAAAATCCACCCAGAATAAAATCCTGCACCAAAAGATTCTGTAAGAGCGGCAACAATATATCCTCCATCACTCGTTTCTTGAATCTGGCCGCCCCAATCAGCTAGACTTCCATAATAGGTGCGCTGCCATCTAATATCACCCGATGATGTGAGTTTTAAAATCCAAATCCTCGATCCTTCGTCACTAAATGACCCGGACCAACCAGCCACGATATATCCTCCATCGCTTGTCCTATCAAATGTTCGTGATGGATATTCAGATAAACGTCCTCCGTAAGTCCGTTGCCATTCAATGTCCCCGGATGAAGTAAGCTTTAAAATCCAATAATCCGATTCTCCTGAACCAAAAGAATCGGTGTAGCCTGAGACAATGTACCCTCCATCTTCCGTGAGCAAAATTGATTTAGCACGCTCATCTAAGGGCCCTCCATAAGTCTTCTGCCATTCAATTTTTCCCAATGATGTGAGTTTTAAAATCCAAAAATCACCATCTCCAGCACCAAAGGAATAAGTGGTGCCTGCAACAATGTATCCGCCATCGCTAGTTATCTGTACAGAATAAGGAAAATCCATATCGCTGCCACCATAAGCATATTGCCACTCAATATTCCCATTTGATGTGAGCTTTAAAATCCAAAAATCATGCTGGCCAGGCCCAAATGATCTTGTGAACCCAGCAACTATGTATCCTCCATCCTTAGTTTCTTTAATGCCCCCGTATAGCAACTCCTCATCGGGACCTCCGTAAGTCCGCTGCCATTCAATTTTCCCGTTGGAGGTAAGATCAAAAATCCAAATATCTCCAAATTCAGTTCCTCCTGCATCAAACGTGAAAGTTGCATACCCAAGAACATATCCTTCACTGGCTTTTTGCTCGATGACCCAGAAACCAGTGTCATCATTCCAGCCCCCATAAGTTCTTACCCATTGATCGATTTCAGGACCAGTTGGAGGCTCCTCATATTTTTCAGTGTGTGGTGTTTTCTGTTGAGGACCGAATGACCACAAGAGAGCAAAAATGATAAACAAAAATAAAACAAAAATGATTTTTTTCATTTCCCCCTCGCTTTATTCTTTTTTGCTATCTTATATTTTTCCACAGCAAGAATAAAATGTCAATTTAGCCCATCTCATACGTATTTCGGTCCTGGTAATGCTTTGAAAATACTTTGCGTATTAGAGAGCGGATTATTCCCTGCAGAAAGGCTCATGGATGGATCTGGATTTCCTCATAATGGCTAAGTACTCCATCCAATCTCATTTTTATCAAATTAAATCCTGAATATTTTGTCAATAATGCCCTTGATTATCGTGTATAAGTGCCCAGCCCATTCGTAGAGAGACATATGATCTAGATTATTAGCGAAAGAGTTGTATAAAACATGAAAAAGCCAAGTAATCAGCACAATGTTTATTACAGTGAAAACGATAGCAAGAGGAATGCCTAAAAAGTAATGCATAAATCGCTTCTTCTTTCTATCCAATACAGATTTCATGTTTGAACACCCCTATTATTTCCAAAAAAAGCCAGGTCTAATTCAACCAAATAATCTACCTATTTAGTCGAATGGAATCGCCTAATATGCTTTAAAAAAGTATCGCGTATTGAAGAGCGGGTTATCCCTCGTCTAAGGGGCGCGGACAATAAAGGCTCCACCCCTAAGAGACACTCACATACCCCTCATATGTTCAAAATTTATATCATGTATTTGTGGACGGCTTATCCCCTGCCTAAAGTCGTCTGGGGGGAACCGACCCTCTCCCTTTATCTTTAAAGGGGACTCCCCTCTTTTCTTTAGGTCACCCTGAGAGAAGAGGGTGATTGGAGTCAGGATACCTCTTGGCTCTCGGGTATTACAAGGTATATAGTCTTTTGGGATGAGGGGTGAGGTGTTGTGATCCAGGGTGATTGATAGGAGTGTTATGGGGGATTCCGAGCTTTGCTACTAGCCTTTGGCTGTATTTACCGAGCTCTCGGTATCGGTAAGGAACTAGAAAAACCTCAGTTTTATGCCTGAGATTCGTCCCATTTTACCCCCCTCTTTACCCACTTTTCAACCTCTCGCATCCCAAAAACAGACAAATAACGCCCTCCAAATCCCGCAAAAGTCTAATAACTGTGGGATATTTTTTTAAAAGTACGCTTCCCCGAGAGAAAGGTTGACATAATCCATCTTGTGCGACACAGTTTGACGGCCCCCTCTACTTGTCCAATGATTGGACACCACATGAAGTTTGGGGCTTTCTCTTATTGGCTCAAGTAGCCGAGATCTGAATAGACCTCTTCATCCATGTCACAGATATGTCACAGATTTTGCTTATTCTCGCCTAATTTGGCTTAATGGTGCTTAAGGATGTAACCTAATTCCCCAGGGAAAGAGAGAGCCAGCGGGGGGAATCGAACCCTCGACCTACTGATTACGAAGTAATCCTTCATAATATCTAACTAACTGAATTTGAACGAGTTAGAACATCCTGCTCAGAATATTTGCCACTCGTTTGCCACATCGTTGAGCTACTGCCAGTCAGAGAATCAATAGCTTGTCTCTCATCATCACCTTGAGAATGGAGGTAACGCTGTGTTGTTGTAATAGAGGCATGACCCATCAATTTCATAACAATATGCAATGGGGTTGTCCGTGCTAACCGACTCCCAAACGTATGGCGTAAATCATGAAACTTGAGGTTCTCAATACCTGCCCGTTCACATGCCTTGTTAAATGCTCTTGAAATATCCGTGTACGGCTTACCAGTATCAGGATTAGTAAAGACATACTCACTATGTCCATTTTGTGACTCCAGAGCAAATAACAGATTAAAAACAATCGGATGCATCGGGACTGTTCTACCTATACCTGTCTTGCTATACGTTATCCGTATTTCTTGTTTTTCAAAATCCACATTTTGCCACTTCA
>JBAUBP010000339.1:0-2373 GCA_049676905.1 Bathyarchaeia archaeon | reverse complement strand
TGCACACCTGTATCTCCGGTATTTTTTCTATCTACAACATGAAATTCTGCATTTTGTTGTTTAGAAATAGATTCAAGCATTAATTGCAATTTTTTATTTGCTGCAACTCCGCCGGTTAGAAGCAGCTCTTTTTTTTCAGTATGAGCTAAGGAGCGTTCGGTAGCTTCAGCCATCATTGAGAATGCAATCTCCTGAAGAGAGAAGCAAAGATCTGCTAACGAGGGGCCTTTCTTGTATTCGCGTAATGCTGCAGATAATAAACCGGAGTAGGCTACATCATTTCCTTTTACAGTATATGGCAAGTCTATTAATTTTCCACCTTCTGCCGCCATTTTTTCAACCTCTGGTCCACCAGGAGTGGCCAAGTCTGTCGCTCTAGCAAACATATCAAATAAATTTCCAAGAGTAATGTCCTCTGTCTCTCCATAGATGCGCCATCTCTTCCCTCCAAACGCAGATATGACAGTATGTCCTCCTGAAACAAGTACTACCAATGGGTCTTCTGCATTTGTAGTCAATAATCCGATCTCTATATGGGCCAAAGCATGATTGATCGGAACTAAGGGTTTTTTTAGATAAGTGGCAATTGCTCTTGCAACTGTTGCGCCAACTCTCAAACATGGACCAAGGCCAGGGCCACATGAAAATGCAATGATGTCTATATCGTTAACATTCTTTCCTGCGCTTTTTAATGCTTTTAGAATTACACTGTGAGCTTTATTGTTATGATGTTGAGCAGCCTCACTTGGATGGATACCTCTACCATGATGAGGAATGTAGATTTCCCTGACATCAGAACAGATTTCGCCATTATCTATAACGATAGAAGCTCCAAATGTATGTGCAGTGGACTCAATGCCCAGACAATTAAGCTGCTTTACCCGCCTCATTAGTTTCATCAACTTCAAAGCTCAATAGATTCATTTCAACGTTTCTGGAAAGATTAAAGTAAACGCATTCTTCAATAGGTAGCCACTCAAATTTTGAGATGAGACGTATTGGGCACTCCACCTATTCAACCTGAAATCAACATTGGGACTCTAGGCCATGTCGACAATGGGAAAAGTACCTTAGTACAAGCTATGACAGGCGTATGGACTGCGAGGCATTCTGAAGAACTCAGAAGGGGGATAACAATTAGAATAGGTTACGCGGACGCTCAATTCTTGAAATGTCCTTCACACCGTGGGGCTGCTGCATATACTGTGAAGAAGAAATGTCCAATCTGCGGAGAAGAAGCAAAATTCCTTAGAAATGTGAGTTTCATAGACTGTCCAGGACATCATAGTCTAATGGTAACGATGCTATCAGGAGCCGCCCTTATGGATGGATCGCTTTTTGTCGTTGCTGCAGACGCCAAATTTCCTCAGGCCCAAGATAGAGAACATTTACTTGCTGCTGAGATGGCTGGTATTAAAAAGATGATAATCGTCCAGAATAAAATAGATGTGGTTGATCGTAAGCGCGCCATAGAAAATATGAAAGAAATTAAAAAGTTCATCAAAGGACGACCTGCTGAGAAAGCTCCCATAATACCTGTCTCGGCTCAACATGGCGTAAACATCGATTTGCTAATAGAGTCCATAGAAAAAGAACTTCCCACACCCAAGAGAAACCTATCAGCCACACCTCAAATGTATGTTCTACGATCATTCGACATAAATAAACCAGGGACAAAGGCTGAAGGACTCCGTGGTGGTGTCGTAGGTGGATCAATTGTCCAAGGTGCCTTCAAGCGAAATGATAAAATTGAAATAAGACCAGGACTGAGAGTGGAAAGTGGCGGCAAGACTTCTTTCAAACCAATATACGCTGAGATTAGGAGCCTGCATGTGAGTGACGGTGAAGTTGAAAAAGTCGGTCCTGGTGGATTAGTCGGTCTGGGGACTTCATTAGATCCATCAGTAGTAAAGGCGGATAGCCTAGTCGGAAGCATCATTGGAAAAGAAGGAGATTTACCTCCGGTCTTAGATAAGGTAGCTTTAGATGTAGAATTATTTGAGAAAGCAGTCGGTACGGAAGAGCTAGTGACTGTTCAGAAGATAAAAACTAATGAACCTCTGGTGCTTAATGTTTCCACTGCTGTAACATCGGGAGTCGTTACTTCAGCACGTGAACAAATTGTTGAAATCACTCTCAAGCGCCCCATTTGCGCGGCTCAAAACTTCAAAGCTGCGATTAGCAGAAGAATAGGGGACAGTTGGCGACTTATTGGCTATGGGACCTTCAAGTGAGCTAGTTGCCTTATAGAGTAATCTTGGACTCAAATTTCCTTTTTCTCGTGGTCAGCACAAGATTGGATATTTTCTCAGAGATAGAGAATATTATTCCAGGACGTGTTCAATTCTGCATTGCTGATCTAATCAGAAAGGA
>JBAUBP010000338.1:0-3397 GCA_049676905.1 Bathyarchaeia archaeon | reverse complement strand
TATTGTTTAGAGCTTTCTAAAAACGGCCCCTCTATCAGCTGAGCTGACCATTTGAGCGTATCTTGAAAGGTAACCCTTTTTGATCTTAAGTTCAGGTGGCTTCCAAGAGTTCAATCTCTCTTGAAGTTCATCCTTTCGTATTTCGATGTCAAGTTGTCTCAAATCACTGTCCATAAAGATTGGATCGCCATTCTTCACTACTGCTATTGGACCACCTTCAACCGCTTCAGGCGATACATGTCCTATACATGGACCTCTTGTAGCTCCTGAAAATCTACCATCTGTTGCAAGAGCAACGGATTCACCCATACCCATTCCCATGAGCATTGCAGTTGCCATCAGCATCTCTCTCATACCAGGTCCACCTTTTGGTCCTTCATATCGAATAATTATAAAATCTCCGTCATCGATCTTTCGCGCCTTTAGGGCTGTGATGACTTCTTCTTCACTGTTAAAGACTTTTGCAGGACCTCTAAATTTACGCATCTTGTCTGTTACGGCGGCAATCTTTAGAACAGCTCCATTTGGAGCTAGGCTTCCACGGAGTATTGCTAAACCGCCTTCTTTATGAATGAAGTTTGTTCTAGGTCTAATGATTTCGTCATCGTAGACGTTGACCTCTTCCACAATTTGCTTGATGGTTTTACCACTTATCGTTTGAAGATCTGAATGTAATAAATCGCCTAACTGTTTCATGAGTGCGGGAATCCCTCCAGCGTTATGCAGATCTGTTATCTTGTATACTCCTCCAGGTGACATATTGCAAAGATGTGGGGTTTTCTTACTAATCTCATCAAAGAGTTCTAGAGGGAGATCATAATTCAATTCATTAGCTACCGCTTTCAAATGTAGGATTGTATTTGTTGAACCTCCCAAAGCCATATCTACAGTAATTGCGTTCTCGAAAGCTTTTTCATTCATTATATGACTGGGTCGTACATCTTGTTCTATCAATTTCATTATTCGCCTTCCGATTTCTGTGCAGAGTCTTATTTTGGCCGCATCAACTGCCGGTGTGGTTCCCATATAGGGCAGAGTCATTCCCAATGCTTCCATCAATGCTTGTGTTGTTGTTGCCGTGTATAATCCTCCACAAGCACCTGCACCGGGTAGAGTTATCTCTTCTAGATATGCTGCCTCTTCAGGAGTAATTTTCTTCGACTCAAGTAAACCAGGAACCTCAAAGAGTTGCCCAATCGTAATCTTTTGATCTTTATAATATCCCCATGTTGGGCATGCTGGGTACATTGCTCCTCCAGGCACCATAATTGCTGGAACATCAAGTCTGGCAGCGGCCATCAGCATTCCAGGATTTATTTTGTCACATGTTGTCAGACAGACCATCGCATCAAATTGATGTCCTTGAATCATGATCTCAATGGAATCTGCTATTAATTCCCTACTTGGAAGGGACATTCTAAGGCCTTCATGGCCTTGAGCTATTCCATCACATAGTGCTATCGTATTGAATTCTATTGGAGTTCCTTGAGCTGCTAGGATGCCCCGTTTTACATGTTCACTTAGTGCATTAAGATGCATATGACCTGGAACAAGTTCATTCCAAGAATTCACTACCGCAACAAGAGGTTTACTTAGATCTTCGTCAGTGAATCCCGCACATTTGAATAAAGCCCGATGAACATACCTATCAGTTCCTTCGATAACCTCTCTGCTTCTGAGTTTTTTTGATGATGACAGTGTCAATAACCTCGAGATTGATATCCTTCGTAAGGCTCCTAGGAATAATCTTAAACTTTTCTAAAGGATAGTCTTAGGAATATATATTTGATTTGATTCAATAAGAATTAGAGGTTTTTTCTATGAAAGCCAGAGTGCGTATTCACATCAGTGGCATGGTTCAAGGGGTTTTTTTCAGACATGAAACTAAAAAAAGAGCATTGAGACATGGAATTTCTGGCTGGGTTAGAAATCTGGAAGATGGTCGTGTTGAAGCTTTATTCGAAGGGGAAACTGAGGCAATTGAAAAAATGCTGAATTTCTGTAGGATAGGCCCTCCTGGAGCCGATGTGCAGAACTTAGATGTTAACACTGAGACATGGAAGGGAGAATTCCGAGATTTCACCGTTAAATATTAAGAGAAAACATTCCTTGTTTTAGTCAATCAAAATGAAACACGCGCACGTTCATGACAGAGGCTGCCTGATGCTGACCGGAAATATTTAAGTCCCTTCTCCTAAGCTTCAATAACGCTGCATACGTAATGCTCCGGTGGTGTAGCCCGGTTAGCAATACCGGCCGAAAGCATAGCGGCCTTATTCGCAATTGTGCGAAGGCCAATCGAGTCGCTGATCGCGGGTTCAAATCCCGCCCGGAGCACCAAATGTCTTATCTAGAAAATATTTTTTCGCGCCCGCTACCAACCCACAGTAGAATAACTAAAAAGCGTCACATTAAGGCGATCTAAACTGATGATTAAAGATTAAAGAGCAAGGCAACCTAGTATGAAATGATCTTGTTGAAAAGCTTACGCGTATTACGAAGAGAATTATTACACGACGGACGTGGTAGACCCACTGGCCAACGACAGGCTATGCCTGAAATGACACGTCTATGGTATTTGATCTGGATTTCAAAAAAATATAATCTTGATACACACAAATTTTTCGAATCCTTTCTTGATGCATGGGCACATGAGAAATCATCCTGTAAAGACATGTCTATTGAATGCCGACAAAAGACAGAGAACGAGGGCGTCTTTCTTGTAACACAAGATCAAAAAGTGGTCACACAACTACGTCTTACTAAGGCAACATTAGAACATATGACAGAAATCGATCTTGAAAAAATTCCATGGAAAGATAGCGATGTAGTAAGCAAAATTAACAAAATGAAACCAATTGACATAAAGATCAAAGACGTAAATTCAGAAGTCAAATGGGTTAATCTGAAAGCTAAGGTCGTTCAGAAACCAATCGCTAGAACAGTCTATTCCAGATTCGGTAATAATCCTCTCGGTCTATCAACCTCAACAATCTCTGATGACACTGGATCCCTAAAGATGCCCCTCTGGAACAACCAAATAAACATGGTCTCAATTGGCGACACAATTCAAATTGAGAATGGCCGGATAAGAACCTTTAGAGGAGAACTTCAAGTAAGCGTTGGCAAAGCCGGAAAACTGAAGGTAATCAAAGCCCAACCAAAATGAATATCTTATAATTTTAGATGTTTCAAGATTCTCATTAGGGCTTTAACACTATAAAATTAATGTGCGATCCTTGTTTTAACCAACTCAGGGGCTTTCTTGATTGTGTTACCGCCGATTTCTTGTATTTTTTTAAAATTTGAGCGCTGCTCTGGAGAAACTAGGGTTATGGCGATCCCTTTCTTGCCAGCTCGCCCTGTTCTACCTATCCTATGGAAGTAACTGTATGGA
>JBAUBP010000337.1:0-10572 GCA_049676905.1 Bathyarchaeia archaeon | reverse complement strand
CAGCCGATATGCTCCAAGAAGAGTCATTTTAGGATTTGGCAATGTATTATACTCAATTTCTGAGTTGGGTACCGGATTATCTCAAAACTTCTATCATTTATTTTCTGCAAATTTAATTGGAGGAGTTGGTCAGGCCGTACAACACCCTATTGGAGTTTCCATTTTATCAGATAAATTTCGTAAGGCTTCAGTCGGTGGAGCTCTAGGTACTTTCTATGGTGTTGCATATTTAGGTAACATTATAGGACCACTCTTTTTGGCAGCTCTCGCTACTGCGATTGGCTGGCGTAATTCATTGTTTTTGTTTGCTATTGTCCCTGCACTTATCGGGATGTATCTCATAATTTATCTTAGAGGCGAGTGGTCTGCTGGAAAAACCCTCAAACAGGTCTCACTCCGCAAAGATCTTCTATCAAGCATTCACGTGAAAGACGCGGTTCCAGTGATTATGGCTCAATCACTTCTTGCTGGAGGAACAGGTATGGGTGCACTTGTAATTTATACTCCTCTGTTTTTAGCGAACCAAATTCACCTATCCATGCTCCATGTTGGCACAGTCTTTTCAATAATGATGCTCGGAGGGGTCATTGGACCCATGGTCATCGGTAGATATTCTGATAAGATAGGCTACTTGAAAGCTGCGATTATCTGTTCGCTTATAGCGTCATTGTTGGTGTATCTTTTACCACGTCATACAATTAGCAGTCCAATAATGATCTTGCACCTTTTTCTTTTAGGCATCTTAGGATTCCCTGCGACTAGCCTCCTACAGGCACATCTATCTACAGTTGCTAAGCCTTCACAGAGAGATATCGTACTCGGACTCTTTTTCACTATAGGCTATGGTCTAGCCGCCGTTTGGTCAGTAGTGATGGGTTTCATAATACAGATATACGGATCCTTTAAGCCTGCATACGAGTTTATGGCGTTCCTGGTATTACTCGGAACCCTTCCCATGATCTACGTGAAACTTCAACAGCGTTATCCTACTCAAACACAGGAATAATTTGAATCATCTGTTACAATAATATCTGACCATCTTTTCTAGTAAGAAATTATAATAGCTCCATATTATTCAAGATGCGATTTTCAATACATATTATTGGTAGGCAGATGAGATGAATAAGATTACAGGAGTTGGTGATAAATTCCAGGAAGAAACGAGATATCATCGTGAACGAATGCCTAGATATCAACTCGATTGGAGTAAAAGACCAAGTACCTTCAAAGACCATGAAAATCCGCTGAGCATAATTCAACTACCTGATCCAAAATTCAATGTTACAAATATCTGGGAAATAATTTTAAATCGTAGATCAAGAAGACACTACAATTCACAAAACCCTCTCAACCTCAATATGCTTTCAAATTTACTATGGGCAACCCAAGGAACAACTGAGAATATCGGAGAAGTTAACTTAAGAACCTCTCCATCTGCTGGCGGATTATATCCAATAGAAACATATCTCAATGTCAGACTTGTTGAAAACCTTCAAACTGGCATTTACCATTTTAGACCCAAATTCTTTGATTTGGAATTTTTAAAAAGTGGAGACCATTCGAGATTGCTTTCACAAGCGGCTCTACATCAAGAAATGGTAGAATCAGCACAAATCACTTTCATATGGACAGCTATTGTGGAAAGGTCAAAATGGAAATATCTGCAACGAGCCTATCGCTATGTATACCTGGATGCTGGTCATATCGCACAGAATCTGTATTTATCTGCTGAAGCCTTAGGCTTAGGTGCATGTGGAATAGGTGCATTTATCGATGACGAAGTTGCCGAAATAGTTGGAGTAGATGAGACAGAAGAAATAGTCGTCTATTTAGCGTCAGTAGGATGGAAAACATAGAACCCGCGTACAATTCTATTTATTGGATTACATCTCAGCGTGTGCGCTAAACCGTTGTCTTTAAACATTGAACAAGGCTAGATAGATCTAACAATGGAAAACTGCATTAGACCTCTAACAATAATTATGATTCTCACACTATTCTCCTCAGCCCTGTCTTTTTCTCAATTAGAAGTATTTGGAAATTCAATAGCTTATGTGAAAGATCCCGTATATCATGATACTATAAGTGAAGCCCCAACCAATATGACTAATCCGATTCAACTTCTAATAAAACACCACAGTAACTATACAGATGATACAGGTCGCATGCATATACTGGGAGTAATAAGGAATCAGGGAAATCATACAGAAAACATCACTGTTACAGCTTCAACATATGATGAGTTAAGCAATATCGTAACCACAATATCCAATCAATCAGATCCTAAAGACTTGGAGAGTTACCAGCGAGCCAACTTTGAGATAATCATCCCCACCGAGAACGCTTCACTAATTCATGATTATTCCCTAGTAGCTGAATCAAGCGACTATAGATCTGCACTCATCACTTCAAAACACACTCAAGTATTAATCATGTTTAAACAAGATTACCAACCCGATTTAATTAGAAATATGGAAGGACAAGTCAGATACGAATGTCGACAGCAGCCTGCCCTACTAGCAGAGGTACACATTGACCAGATAGATGATCTCTCATTGAATCCTGACATAGAATACATCGCACAAGATCTGCCAATTAAAACAACACAGCAAATTACACCATGGGGAATTGAAAGAATAGGCACTCTACCCGTACAAGCCGCAGGCAAGAACGGAAGTGGAATAAACATTGCAATACTAGATACCGGAATTGATACAGATCATCCTGATCTTTCATACGTTTTTGGCTTCGATTTCTCAGACCTTCTCATGGATGATGCCGATCCGGAAGACTTCTCCGGCCATGGCACCCACATCGCAGGAATAATAGCTGCACAAAATAACGACATTGGAGTTTTCGGAATTGCTCCTGGCGCCAATTTGTATATTCTCAAAGTATTCACTGACGACGGAGAAGGCCGATATAGTTCAGCCGTAGAAGCAATAGAATGGTGTATGGGAACCTACACTGATGCGATTGAAGGAAATGAGATACATATTATTTCCATGAGTTGGGGTTCAGAAGTAAATTTAGGAGACCCCGGCATAGAACCTTGGATCAACCAAGCCTACAATCAAGGAATCATCCTCGTGGGGTCTGCAGGTAATGATGGTAATTCTACAGGAACAGGCGATAACATCATTTATCCTGCAAGATACGAAAATGTGATAGCAGTCTCATCAACAAACGAAGAAGATCAACGCCCAACATTCTCAAGTACTGGACCAGCTGTTGATTTGACAGCTCCAGGTGTAAACATAATCTCAACATTTATCGATGGTTATGCAACTTTAGCTGGCACATCAATGTCATGTGCACATGTTTCAGGTTCAATAGCGTTATTACTGAATTCAGATGTCCCTACAGATTATGATACCAATACGAATGAGAAATGGGATCCAGCTGAAGTTAGAAACATACTCCATGATACTGCGGACGATATTGGACAAGAAGGAAAAGATCAGCAATTCGGTTATGGTCTAGTCAACATAAATCAGGTATACATAACAATCCCAGAATTTAATTCACTAATCATAGTAGTTTTTACGGTTCTTACTCTAACAATAATCATGATGAGAAGACGTAATAGATAACTCAATTTTCTAAAGTATCAATAACGGAGCTATTTTCTTTTTGATCATTCTCTAGTGATGTACGCTTCCCTTTTTTAAGAAAGATCAATGTCAATACTAGACTTGCCACAATCACTATCATGATAATTACTAATGCAATTAGAATAGGATCTATTTTTAGATCTTGACTAAAATTGAAATCCTGTGTGTTCCAAGATGGAGTAATTGGAGCTTTTGAGGGCGCTTCTTTTGGTGGAGTAGGTTGGGGAATGGTTGTCGTTCTTTCCACAGGCATACTTGATATTTGATCTACCTGAAAAAAATAGGTTGATGTATCAACACTTTCAGCATTTTCTGCTTCTTCGGATTCTATGGCCCAAATCATCAGTCCAGTAGTCTTTTCGAAAACATAATTACATTCTGCAAACCCATTTGTGTCTGGCTCCTCACTCCTATCTGATGGACCAGAGTAGGTTAACAATACTACTTGAATAATTGAATCCTGAAATTCAAATTCATCATAAATTACAGAACAAAGAGCTCTCGAAACAAAGACTGTATTGTATTCAACCTGCTGCCTTTCTTTCAGAGATGTTGAAATGAATTCTCTTGCTGGTTCACCGAAGTCGGCTTCAATAGTTTCTTCAGATCCATTCATATTTTCAAGAATAGTTCTCGTGTATGTCAATGTGGTTCGGTCAATGTCATCTTTGAATGTGAAAGAATAAAGCTCAGGATTCCATATGTCACCAGTTGCAGCTACTCTATATCGCTTTACAGTGAATCGATCCTCAAGAGAAATTATAGACTCACTAAGATTCGTAATCGTAACATTACCCTCAAGAGCCTCCCCATATTCAAAGTCGAGCACTGGATCAGTTTTTGACTTGGATAGTCTTTGCATATCGGTATTATAAGTCCAAGAGAATCCTTCAGATAGCGACTCGAAAGAGGATGCTTCAGAATTTAGTATACAAACAGCAGATGCATTGATAAGTAGTAAACATAAACAGGCAAAAGCAATGAGTCGCATTATCTTTCACGACGCATACATACAAGCTGTCCGAAATAAATGAATCTCGAAAATTTCAATTTAAAGCCATTGCTAAACCCTAGAACATTACACGCGCGTTAACTTCAATGATCGATTTCAAGAAATTTTCATCAGATGTAGCTGCCATCAATGTACTTCGGTGTTCTCACTCTTTAGCGCGGGCATTTTGTTAGTTTAGAATCACGTGTGAATTCAACAACAGTAAACCAAATCTTTCCAACAGTTAATGCGAATAAGCTTAGGACTGATAAGACAAAGACACCTGTTCCGAGCATCAGCATGCTAGAGATAGATGCACTTTCTCCAACGACGATACAAATCATACTTCCAAACCAAACAAGCAGGAGTATCTTGTAGTAGGAATTGGTCATATTTGACGTTCTTTTCCTCAAAGAGACTAGAACTCCAATTGGAGAAAAGTATACAACACCTATCAGTGCACTTGCCATGAAACCTGCCATCACGACTGCTATCTCTGAATTGAAATTGAACATACTATATGTAGCCGCAGAGAGATGTAGAATTCCAATTAAGGGATAAAGAATGACCTTGAAGACACTCTGCATCATCGGATTGTTAGCTATGACTGATGCAATATTTGGGCTGAAAGAATAATACCAAGCATGAAAAACAGTCATGAATTCTCTTCCAGCCATTGTACTCATAATGTCTTGATCTCTAAACTCTCTAAGAAATTGGACTTCAGGAGAGATCTCAGATCCGTATGTTGCGGTGGCTATAACACACTGTGGAGAACCATTTGCAGAAGGCGTAAACTCTAAATTAGTTTCTCTCAGTTCGACCTTTCCGATAATTGCAGAAAATCCACTCATGCTCGCTACAACTTCACCATAAACGAGAATCTGCGTAGTCTTATCATATGATGCAAGAACTGTAAGTTCAACTGTTCCATAGGGTGATGTGATAGTCTCTTGAGTGCGATAACGATAAGTTGAGAAAGTTCCAAGTGGCGAATTTATAATCGGCATGTCAATCATACTCCATGTGCGAGTCAAATCAACAGTAAAACCTGGAATGTAAGGAATGATTAATCCTGAAGGACCAGCATAAATTTCTAAGTTTGAATTACCACCATTCCTTAAAAAGATCAAAGTATCCCGATCAGTAGGAAAATCTATTGTTGAGTTCGAATCTAAAGGAGTAACTTCTCCATTTTGCGTTAAGGTACCACTAGTAGTAACTATTAATTTTGAAGACGAACTCGAAACATCATAAAAACGCAGATTACTCCATCCATTAACCTCAAGATTCGTCACTGTTTTCAAATCATTTGTAGTCTCAACATGGTAATTCAGAGTCATTCCATTGAAGGGTATTTGCTGTTGACCATTAACCGACATACCATAATTATGACTCAAGAAAATTGTGAGTAAAATCACTAGAAACAAATTTTTTCGCAATTCAATATCACAACTCAGTTAAACTATTCCTAATTAAGTAACGCCACTTCAACACAAAAATGTTGCCATTCAACCCCGCACATAAAACTTAAATATAACACCGTTATAAATATAATCAATGCAAATCGCATAATCGCTAGGCCGAAAATCGCTCTTCCAACGCTCACATTTTCTCCCATGGCCTAGCAGATTATTTCGATTACAATCTTTCCATAAAAGTATGCGCAAAAAATGAAAAATAAACGGGGGGTGAAAAAAATAGAATTGAAAAAGATGAAATCGGGGAATAGTTATTATGGATTATCACTAATTTTCATGCTCTTTTTAGTTGCTCAGATTCCATACCAAAACTACTTTTTAAATTTCTATTATGACGTGACAATTGAAGCGCCTTCAACAGTAAATGTGGGCGATACATTCATCATTTCAGGAACCAGTCGTATGTCTGCGGCCGAGAGAGTAAACCTATACATCATAGACAGCAAGGAACCAATTGGCTATGCAGTTGTCGGAACTAAACCGCCATTTGTGTACGAGTTTGAAGTATTAGTGTCAAGTGATAGCCTAACCATCAATGGAATAGTCTACGATAGTGGCCCAATAGCAGGCAAAATCCTTCATGTCTATGTGGGATCAAATAGCCAACGGTTTAACTCCAGCCCGACAGCGTCAATCACAATAGAAACCTAATTTTTTTATCACATACTAAATTCTGAAGCTTATCCTCTTTGCAAATGGATGCGTATACACTCTCGACTCTGTGGAGCATCAACCAGTCTTTATTACTGATACAATGAAGAAAAATGGGGAATAGCGTGCGCTCAAATTAATGAAAAATCTATTAAAGCTCTTTCAAGTATCCTATTCAGCCACTGTACTGATATTCAAGATACTTTGCAAACGTAGGGAAGGTTCTACTTGTCTAGAAAAGCCAGTCATTACCTGAGGGTTGGAGAATATCCTCTGTACGATGAACATGGTAAAGATACTGGAAGATCTGGTAGAATAATCCGATTATCCATGACCCTTAAAGAGAATAAGAGAAAAGCCAGAAGAGAGATCCATGAAAAAGCCTGCGAACTATTCAGTAGAGTTTTTGAAAATTTAAGTCATATAGATGAGATTCAAATTCAGATTAATCCTCCAAATCCTGATGAAGACAAGCGATTCGAAAATATAGTAATGAAGATGACCATGAGCCGAGCAACAGCAGAACAAATCAAATGGAGAAGTTTCAAACCAAAAGAGCTTCCCCAAGCGCTAGAATCATACTGGGTTGCGCCTGAACTACGTAAAGAATCAACATAAAGACCCCATTCGAACGGAACTTGCATCTACATTCTAGCTTTTCATCAGCAATCATTTTATTGCAGGATTGGCTTTGCACAAATCACCCATGAAGGTTTCAGGCTTGGATAGCGACAAGACATTCTATAGAATAATCGCGATTGCGATTGTAGCATTACTTGCACTAAATGTCATAACTTTTTACATGATCGAATCCTCATCCAAACTATGTCAATCAACTGGGTATACTCCACTGGCACTAACAACATCCCAAGAATCATCCGTTAACCTAAACACTATAATTGTCACTGGTACCGGAATTATTCACGCGAAACCGGACGTAGCCATGGTCAATATTGGAGTCCAGACGGAATCGAAGACAGCCCAAGACGCACTACAACAGAACTCTGACAAAATGAATTCAGTCATGGATTCATTGAAAGCTAACGGTATTCCAGAGGGAAACATCAAGACGTTGAGCTATAGACTTGATCCGATAATGCGATACGATGAAAACACACCAGTTCTAATCGGCTACACAGCAGTGAATACAATTCAAATAACGTTAGAAGACGTAAACATGGTTGGAAGCATAATAGACATCTCCGTATCTGCAGGAGCCAATCTCGTCCACAACATACAATTCACCGTATCGAAAGACAGGCTTAATGAACTCAGAGAAGATGCAATAGATGCAGCCGTAAACGATGCACAACAGAAGGCAGATGCAACAAGTAGAAGCTTAGGAGTCAGACTAATTGGACCAATAAGTGTGAGTCTTACTCCAGGATATGAACCAAGACCATATTATGAAGAAGCTAGGATCGCTGTAACACCAATAACTCCAGGAGAACTTGAAATCTCTTCAAACGTCCAAGTAACCTATGCGTTCGAATAAACTAACGGATTCTCACAAAAGGAATAACGTAACACAATTTTTAAAATTCGCTTTGAGTTTGATCATCAGTTTTCTTGAATTCTAAATGCATAATTTCATTGATTCCAGGTCTCCCCATCTCTGAATACTCCTCATCACTGACGTGCATATCTATAGTCAGTTCTGCCGCGCCATGCATTCCACCTGGACCGCCAACTACTATGTTTCCTGGAAAAATGTTTCCAAATGCCTGTTGCACTTGTTTTGTAAGATCTTGCGCCATCTTCTGGTCCTGAGTCTTTGGAATCGGTTCAATCCTACTCTTCAGACTTGGTCGAGTCAAAATCAAGCGTACCATGTTTTGACCCAGACTTACAACCTGCTTAACCTTCAATCGCATAATCATCATATTCGCCATCAATATCCATTAGCTGTCCTCAATAGTCTATAACGAGTAATAAAAACTCTGTGACTTCATAAACACAACACTAATGATAGGGTCTAAAAGAAGGATTTATCACATATCAAATCAAACATCAGATTATTCATCAACATAAAGCTGACAAGAATTGATTGAAGACTTTTTCGTAAATCTTTGGACACAACTAAACAGTATGATCCCTAACATAATAGGAGCACTAGTAGTACTTGTCATTGGGTGGATCGCAGGAAGACTTGTGGGCAAGATTGTATCCAGCTTCTTTAGAAGAATAGGATTAGAGAAAACACTCAGGGAGACTGTCCTAGGCAGAGCAATGGAACGATCAAGATTAACCGTTATTCAATTTTTCGATTTAATCATTAGATGGTTCATCTATTTTGGCGCAATACTGATCGCCATAGACATGCTTCAAATACCAGCCTTGACAACGATCACTGACTCCATTCTAGTATATCTCCCTCACTTCATTGGAGGCGTATTCATACTCCTAGGAGGGCTAATAGTATCAGATTTCCTGGGTGACATTGTAGAGACTGTTGGTGAAGAGGCAAACCTCGAATATTCATCTGTCATGGGTGCTGCAGCAAGATTCTTTCTATATTACATTGCTGTGATTCTAAGCCTCTCCGTAATGGAGATAGATGTCTTCATTCTTCAAATCATCGCCATAGCTATCGCGATCACAGTTTCTATAGGAGTCGGCGGAGCAGTAGCAATTGCCTTTGGATTCGGCCTTAGAGAATATGTGGCAAAAAACGCCAATTTGTGGTTCGGTCCAAGTGCACGGGCTAAAAAGAGAGCAAGAAAAAAGGAATAGACTACCTAAACGGTAGCAGGGATTGGGTAAAGAGTCTTGATTGAGAATCCCATCCTGCTAGCCATACAATTTTTTATTCTCTTTATCTCACTAGCAGTACTAGTCAAATCAAGTGATATAGTATCAGACTCTGCCTCGAACATAGCTCAACTAACCGGAATAGGACAATTAGCCATCGGCTTCCTAATGCTTTCCATAATAACATCATTACCTGAATTAGCTATCGCCATTTTTTCCGTGCAATGTGGAGATACAGGAATAGCTGTAGGAACATTATTTGGATCAAATATCGCCAATATCGGATTGGTCCTCGGTATTACCGCAGTGGTTTCCACTTCAACAATGCTAATCTCTCAAGAATCATTGAAAAAACTCACGTTAATGATGTTCGCTCCAACTTTGATACCAATAATGATATTACTCTCACCAGAAGCCGGAAGAATAGCTGGAGTAATCCTACTAGGAATCTTTGCTCTATTCTGCTTATACATAGTAAGATCTAAAACTACTACTGGCGTTCCAAAAAAGAAAATAACCCAGAGCAGAAAAATGGCAAAAGATCTTGGAATAATAATCGCCTGTCTGGTGGCAATCATAATAAGCGCGAATTATGTTGTGAATTCCGCTATAAATATCGCAACAACTTTTGGAGTTGACAAACTAGTAATAGGTGCTACAATAATAGCCGTAGGAACTTCTCTACCAGAATTATCTGTGACATTAGCAGCAGCCAGAAAAAAACACATGGACCTAGCTTTAGGAAATATCTTGGGTTCATGTTTTACAAATTTAACCCTAATATTGGGTTTTAGTCTTGCAGCTTCAGCCTGTCCAGTTAATATGACAATTTTCTTTGAACTGATAATTATTTTATCAATAATTAATCTTGCACTTTGGAGAATGCTTGCAGATGGTCGGATAAGCTTCCTGGATGGACTTATCTTGATGTTTCTTTATTTGATATTTTTAGGTTCCACTATAGGTGTCCAATTGTTCATATTAACGCCGGAACATATTTCTTATATTCTTGCTGTTTCGGCAGGGATCTCGGCTCAAATTGTTGGAGCTTCTGTAATTGTAATAGTAGCAATCATTCTAGGAT
>JBAUBP010000336.1:0-4380 GCA_049676905.1 Bathyarchaeia archaeon | reverse complement strand
CTATCACGTTGCATGGAAGCAATGTTCCAACTTCTTTTTCCATGTCTAAAGCTTCCTTAGCAAATGATGGGTTACATGCGCCAAGGATCTTATAGTTTTGATATTCAACATTTAATTTCTTTTTTAGTGTCTCTTTGACATCAATCTGAGTTATTATGCCGAAACCTTGATCTTTGAGGGCCGTCTGAACTTTTTCAATCGCTTGTTCGAAAGGTATATTTAATTTTTTCATCATATTTGTCATGATGTAATCACTAGTTACTACATGTATTATGTTTGGTAAGGATGTGATGTTATAATCTCTAGATTAAAGGATTTCATATATGGTGATGACCTAGAGATTTAAAAGATATTTATTTAGTCATAAACACACATTAGAAATAATCTATTGATATTCAATTATATCTCATCAATGACAAAATGAAAATATTGTTAGTGATTGTCATGAATTCAGATCAAACAATAAAGATTGGTGGAATGAATTGGAAAGATGAAGTTCTTAAAGCAGAATTACCGGTTGTTATCGAATTCTTCTCACCAACATGTCCATATTGTCAACAACTGACACCAATATTTCAGAAACTTTCTGGGGAATATATTCAGAAAATGAAATTTGGAATGGTTGATACTTCAAAGAATAGTGAAATAGCATCAGGTTATGGGGTCATGGGAGTTCCTACTTTGAAATTCTTTTGTGCTGGTCGGCCAATATACGAGATCGTCGGTCTGAGATCAGAAAAAGAACTAAGAGAAGAACTGGAGAAGGTCTTGGGTATACATACTAAATGTGTATCTCAAAGCTCCCCACTCTATGCTTAGAAACAATTGAAGAATTCTTACTTGCTGTGGTGGCTTGCGTCAAAAATGAATATTATATAGAGTGATTGTTGCTTTATGGTTCTACGCTTTAATTCCGAGGTCTATTTTTGGCTTATCAATTTTCTTTGTCATTTTTTTCAGAAAATTGTTTACTTATGTTGATGCCCCATGAGGCCCACATTACTCCCAGAATTGCAACACCTATAAGGAAAGCTATAATTATGAGCGCAAGATTCTGTGTTGTACTAAAGTTCTCCCAGAAGAAAACCACATGGACAATGGCGTATATTAACCAGCCAAAAACTACTATGATTGACGCTGCAATACGTAATCCGAGACCAGCTGGAACCTTTTCATCCATAATAATAGGATAATTTAAAATCAATTTATATTTTTTCTAATAAATAATCAATATTCTTTCTATTATGAAATAGTATCAATAATCCAGAAATCAATATCATTCATGTTTTAGAAATGAATTTAGCTGCTTCTTGGAGGTTCAAATCTTGCTCGGTATGTTTCGACATATCTCGCAACTTTATTATGCCTTTTTGCAGCTCTTGTTGACCAAGTATTATTGCATATGGTATATCATTAGAGTCGACATACTCTAACTGTTTTCTTAGTGTCCGTTTTTTCAAATCAAAATCTGCAGAAATATTCATTTCTCTTAATTGTCGGACAATATTCCATGATTCTTTTCGAACTGTATCGTTTACGGTTACGACAAATACTTGGGGAATCTGGCTTAGCTTTGGAAAGAGTTTTTCTCTTTCCATCGATATCATTATCCTGTCGATACCTCCGGCCACGCCTGTGGCTGGCATATTTCTTTTCCCATAATTTTTGCATAGACCATCATATCTTCCTCCGGCAAATATTGCACCGATATCTTCACCTTGTTTATCGTAAGCTTCAAAGACGAGTCCATCATAATATCCTATTCCTCTAACTATACTATAATCATAGACGCAACGGTCGATTCTTCCGAAATCGTCTAGTATGTCTGCAAGCTTCCTCAGTTCCTCGAGTCCTTTTCTTCCTATATCTTCAAGTCCCTGAGGTTCATTGGATAGAACATCATCTGCCTTACCTTTGAGGCTTGCAAAATCCATGATTTCCTCGATAGTTTTTTCTTCTATGCTAAGTGATCTGAATTCATCGATTATTTTTTGTTTTGATAATTTTCCTATTTTATCCATCACTCGTATTGTTGCTTCGATCTTATTTTGAGAACTAAAATCTCTAGATTTGAGATATCCTTCAGTCAATTTCCTATTACTTACTCGAACTTCGTATTCGTGAAGTCCTAGTTGTTCTAGGATATCCATTCCCAGGCATATGACTTCCGCATCAGCTTCTTGCTCTTCTGAGCCATAGATCTCAGCATCCCATTGTGAGAAATTTCTATATCTAGCAAATTGTGGTTCATCATATCTCCACATCTCAGAAATAGCATAAAGTTTGATGGGCTCTGGAAGCTCTAGACGATTAGCCACCATTCTGGTAATGCCAACAGTAAGGTCAAAACGTAAGCCTAGTTTTCTACCAGATTTATCTTCGAACCAATAAATTTCATTTCTAATATCTGGGCCTGACTTTGCCTCTAATGTAGAAAGGTTTTCTATAGCGGTCGGTTCAACCTTTTTGAAACCATATATAGCCATATTCTTCTGGATTTGTCTCTCCATCCAATTGCGCTTTGACATCTCCATCGATTCGATATCTCTCATCCCTCTTGGAGGAGTAAAGGTCGGAGATTCTGTCAATTTCTTCACGTAGCCTGATCATTCTTAGGGGGTTTAGCTTTGTTCTTTTGGAAAATCATCTCTCCAATTGAGTAGTATACAAGATCAGTTCTTCTGTCAATGACGGACAGGATGAGTTCTTTATTTTGTCTTGCTGCGTATCTTATTAGATTGGTAAGTTCATCAAGGCTAAACTCTCCCCCCTCATAGACGATAGAGATGAGACGTCTCTCCGCTCCTTTACCGTGAATCTCAAAATCAACCTTCTTAGTTTCACGAACAATGTATCCTCTTTCTCTAAGATCACGATACACAAGATACCTTATCCAAATCTCCTGCTTTCCCATAGATAATTCTGTGACAAGATCATGAAGTGATAAAATTTCTTGTTTGTCTTCATCGGTAACTTTAATTCTTTTTTTCTCAGTGAGGAAAAAAGCTTCATAAGGTGAGAGCTCTAGCTTCTTACCCCGACGGATTCCAAAACCTCTATCAAGAAATTCCATTTGTCTATCACTTTCAGGGATATAGACTCGCTTTTTTTTATAATACGCATCGAGAGACTCACTCAATTTTTATCCTCACTCGCTAACTTGATAGGGATAGATATCCTATTTAGGGTAGGTTATAGCTGTTCTTGGATATACAATCTCTTATTGCATATGTTCAATTTGATTGCCGAGATGTGGTTTATTGAGTGATTTTTTCGAACTTAGATCGGTGAAATGGAAAAATGGGAAAGTCGTATTGGTAGATCAGACCAAGATTCCAAATAAGCTCACGTATGTCAGTTGTAGAACTTACAAAGATGTTGCTAATGCGATAAAAACTATGGTTGTTCGTGGTGCACCTGCAATAGGCGTTGCGGCAGCTATGGGTCTTGCACTTGTTGCCTATCAGAGTAAAGCTAAGACGAAAGAACTTTTTTTAAAAGAGCTGGAATCGGCGGCATCGAAGTTAGCTGCTACAAGGCCGACTGCAGTGAACCTGTCTTGGGGCCTTAAGGAAATTATTAAAATTGCAGAGCAATCTTCCGACGATACTAAGACAATCAAGACTCTCATTATTAGAAAAGCTATACAGATGGCTGAAGATGACGTTCAAGCAAATCTTAAAATTGGTAAATATGGGGAGCCGCTGTTAGCCAATGAAGATACCGTTCTCACTCATTGTAATGCGGGAGCTCTTGCAACTGTTGGTTACGGAACAGCTCTGGCACCCATCAGAACCTCCGTAAAGCAAGGTAAACGGATAAAAGTTATTGCAAGTGAAACGAGACCTAGACTTCAAGGAGCCCGCTTGACCGCATTTGAGCTATCAAGAGATGGGATCCCTGTTAGAATAATAACGGATAATATGGTTGGGCACTTTATGCGTCAAGGTATAGTTGACAAAGTTATTGTGGGGGCTGATAGGATTGTCAATAATGGAGTCTTCAACAAAATTGGAACATATACTCTCGCAATAACTTCTAGATATCATAAGATTCCTTTCTATGTTGCAGCTCCAATTTCGACCCTCGATCTATTGAACTCTAGTGATAATGTGGTAATTGAAGAGAGAAGTACAAGAGAACTCACACATATCTCCAATACACGAATCTATCCAAAAAATGTCGATGCTATGAATCCAGCTTTTGATTTTACACCGTTCGATCTGGTTGATGCAATAATCACCGACAAAGGAGTGATAAATCAACCTGAGAGAGATAAAATATTGAAATTCAATAAAAAATGAATATTGTTCAGCCAGTTGGTGTCATTTCTGGTACTTGGTAAGCGACTTCTATAGGACAATTTGCTATGTCTTCAAT
>JBAUBP010000335.1:0-7210 GCA_049676905.1 Bathyarchaeia archaeon | reverse complement strand
TCAACGAGACTGCTTGCATTCAATGCATGGCTTGTGAGATGCAATGCCCCACAAAAGCGATTAAAGTAACTTCGCCTTGACCTTTTTCGATTTCCTACGCTGTATGAATATCCATCCGAAGACCGCTGCTAATATTATTGCCAAGACTCCCGCTGATAAGGGTAGTATTTGATAATAGTCATCAGTTCCATTTGCTACATTGTTTTGTTCTGTGCTTCGAAGTTCATTAGCCATATGCTCTATTTCTATTCTATCTTTTAGTAACTCATAGAATCCATGCCACTGAACATAATCTGGGCCCATCATGAATGCGCCCATTCTAGCCCTACGTCCTTCATGATGCCACATCTCATAGATCTTAAACTCGATAGGCTCATCAAAACTAGTTTCAGTCAGTAAACCATCTTCATACAACTCATCTAGAATTGACTTTGCTGATTTGTATCGATCATTATAAAGTTCCACTACCATGTCAGCTTGCTCATAATAATTATCGACCCATATCTTCGAATGGCATTGGGTGCACACTTTTTTCATTCTTGATAGTTTCACTTCCCAAGTGGTTCCATCACTGAAATTAACTCCCAATGAGCTTGCAACATTATCTGTGCGTCGAGAAATCGGTATTTCTAGCTCCCAACTCAACCTTGAACTGACATCATGTGTTGAAGGAACCATTGAAGCACTTGACATGTGACAACCTGCACAAGTAGGTGCGCGATAATCTATACCTGCTTGCCAGTCCTTCACATCCCATCCCCATTTATCATGCTCAGATGCGTAGATATTGCCATGTTTTGATTCTGTAAAAATCTCTAATTGTGGATGGTCAGGACCTATATGACATTGACCGCATGTTTCTGGATGTCTTGCTTCTCGAATAGAGAATGTATGGCGTGAATGGCATGAGGAGCAGCTTCCTCTACTTCCATCTGGATTGATTCTTCCGATTCCATTATTAGGCCAGACTGTGAAATCTTCAATCGATTTTCCTGTCATATTGGTACCATGGCAAGCTTGGCATCCTCTCAAGGTTGCTGCATGGGATATTTCTTGACCTTTGCTTACAATGAAGCCTCCTTCCATTTGACTTTCAATATATGGAAGTTTTTCAGCGCTGAACAAATATTCATAATATACTGCACCAAGAGAATGAAGGCTTTGTTTGAATTCTTCAGCTTGATTGCTATGGCATTTAGCGCAATCCTGAGGTGACACTACATGTGATATCTCGAATCCATTATGTGAATAAGAATCTGGATCAGAAGTGCCAGCTTGATGACAGTCAATACATGTTGTACCCACTTCTGCATGTTTACTGTTTTCCCAATCCAAAGAGATAACTTCAAGGACTTGAGATCGAGTATGACAGTCTATACAATCATCACTGGCAACGACTTCTTCACCAGATTCCTCCACGGAATTTTGTGCTTCAGCAAATAGCGCGCGCGACTCATCTTTAATGTAAACATTATTTGATGGAAAATCATATTGACTACTGGTTGTGTATAGGACTAAAACAACTATTATTGCAAAAGCCAGAAATTTGGTTAACCCATTTCGATTTTTCAAAACCCAAGCTGGTCCCCGACCGCACACCAGAAACGCAGCTCCGACGATGGGAATCAACAGAGCTATTTCTTTTGATAATATGTTTAGACTATCTGTTAAAAATGAGAATCCGCAAAAGATTTCATTGAGAAGAAGCTTGGGACTTTTACTGATTAAGATCGAAGACACAATTAAAGCTACTATCATTGATGGAATGATGATGCTAGTCTGGCTAAGTCTTTTCATGATTAGTTTAGATTTGTAACTCATTCAGTTTTAAAGCCTTGCCTAAATGCGAGCTATGGCAATTTGGATTAATCCTGAAATAGTTGGATGATGTTTAAAAAGGATAATAATCAATCACAATATCAAATTCAAGTGTGAGGAAATTTGAAATGAGTTTCAAAGAAACTATCCAATCGATTATAGATCGCCTTCAAGGAACTGCAAGCGTTAAAACAGTATACGGTGAACCCATCAAAATTGAAAATAAAACACTAATTCCCGTCGCCAAGATTGCTTATGGATTCGGTGCCGGCTCTGGGTCAAGCAAAGATGAAAATGAACAAGGTGGAGGTGGCGGAGGAGGAATCGCCGTAAGACCAAAAGGTGTTCTCGAAATAACTCAGGAGGAAACACGTTTTATATCGTTTGATAAAACGCGAAACATGATAATTGGCTTAATATTAGGTCTATTTCTAGGCTTCATGATAATGCGAAGAACATCAAAAAAGTGAATGTATCAAACTAGTATGATTCAGCTATAGTTACACTATATTATCCGACTTAACGAATTGAACACCTTCATCCATCATCTTTTGTAGTGCATTCGAAAGATGACCGGGTGGTGAATCAATAGATTTCGACAGGTCTATTGGTATAACAACATCAAAACCCAGATTTCTTCCATCAATCGCAGAATAATACACACAGTAATCTAGTGCTAGGCCACAAAGGAATATTCTCTTTATTCCAAGCGTATTTAGTAATCCAGAAAGGCCAGTATATGTTTTCATATCATTTTCAATGAATGTCGAATAGCTATCAACATTTGGACGAAAACCCTTTCTTATAATTGCATTAGCGGATTTTGCTTCTATGTCTGGATGGAATTCAGCGCCTTTTGAACCTTGAACACAATGGTCTGGCCAGAGAATAGGGCCTATACCTTCTGATTCAAAGGGTTCAAAGGGGTCCTTGTTATGGCTACTTGCGAATGAGTGATGTCCAGGAGGATGCCAATCCTGGGTCATGACAATAGTATTGCCCTTATTATGAAATTTTTCGGCAAGAGAGTTTATTGGAGAAATTATCTCGTCTCCACCATTAACAGGAAGCGCCCCTGAAGGCAAGAAATCATTTTGCATATCAACGATGATTAATGAATCTTCTTTTCTTAACTCAATTTTTGAAACTAATTCCAAGTCGCTGATGGTGAGCATATCAACATTCGTCGAATCTGTATTAGATTTTTGCATCATTGCAGTAACACCGTATGTTGCAGCGACGCCGACGGCAACACCTACAGCAGCTCTCTTTATGAAGACTCGCCTTGATAGGCCTTTCTTATTAAGCCGCTTCTTTTCAGTCATTTCCGATTATTCTTCCTTTAATTCCAAGTCAATGAAAGTAGTATTAACTAATAACAATCCTTCTCCTTTCCAGACCTCAGGAGATCTCAATAGTACATTAAAAAAGTTACATAGAATAGCACGCGCTAGGCAAGGAGTTAATGTGTGAAGCTTGAAGAGACTGCTGAGTCTCTCCAATGGTGAATACATTAGAATTACGATTAGGGCTAGGAAAGAGAATGAAAAATTCATTGATACGTGCAAGAAACTCTTGCATAATTGATCTTTAACTATAACCTCGTCATTTTCGATTATTTCTTAGCTCAATAGTACTACTATTTTAAGTAGTGTTAATAAGCCACCTCAATAAAATAAGAAACTCAGGTGTATGATATGCCTTTCATAGGACCGTGGGAAATCGCGCTTATCTTAGCAATAGTTCTGCTTCTTTTTGGACCAAAGAAACTTCCAGAACTAGCCAAATCAATGGGTGATGCAATTAGACAATACAAGACCGCCATGGATGGAGGTGGTGGATTGATTCCAGGATCATCGACACCAGGTGCTCCCAAAACTGCCTATCCTGCTATAGAGCCGCCTGTCCAACCTATATCACCACAAGCAAAGTCAGCCGAAGTTCTGCTTGAGACAGCTAAGAATTTGGGAATCAAAACCGAAGGCAAGACAATGGATCAGATCTCAGAAGAAATAACTGAGAAAGCCAGCCAAAAACAAAGTAGTGTAGAAAAGTCTGAAACAGAAAAGGTTAGCAAACCTGAAACAAAAGAAGAGAAAAAGTAAGCGCACTTTTGAAGAAATATCAGATTAAGAATTCTCTTAATGCCAATTTTTCTCTGATATCTTTCTATCCTGAAGAACATATCGGAGTAGGACATCCTCCACTATATTCAGATTCCACACTAACATAATCTATCCCCCCACTCTTTTTCGGTGTCATAGATCCAATTGTAAGTACTTGATCTGTCTTACTGCCATAACGATATACAGTAATGCCTTTACACTTCATTTTATAAGCTAACCAGTAAGCCTTTTCGACATCATCAGGTGTCGCTTCTGAAGCGAAGTTTATGGTCTTGGAAACTGCATTATCGACATATCTCTGAAATGTAGCTTGCATTTTCACATGCCATTCCGGAGAGATATCAAAAGCGGTGACGAAGAGTTTTCTGATATCTTCAGGGATCTCTTCTATATCACGAATTGAACCTGTTCGTGCAATCTTTCTGATAAGCTCTTGACTATAGAATCCTCTCTTCTTAGCAATTTTCTCAAACTCTAAATTGACCTCAGTAAGTTGTGTTCCACCCATTACATTTCGAATGAATGCCACAGCAAACAGTGGCTCTATCCCACTACTTACTCCAGCAATGATGCCAATGGTGCCGGTTGGAGCAATAGTAGTTACAGTGGCATTTCTCATTGTCTTGTATCCACGATTCTTCCAAATACTCTTATCAAAATTTGGAAAAGAACCTTTTTTCTCTCCTATCTCAATTGAAGCCTTATGTCCTTCTTCTTGAATGAATTTCATGATTTTTTCGCCAGATTTTAAAGCTTCTTTTGAATTGTATGGGATCTTCATTTTTAATAGAGCATCTGCAAAACCCATTATTCCTAAGCCGATTTTTCGGTTGGCTTTGGTAATCTTCTCAACTTCTGCAGTAGGGAATTTATTGACATCTATCACATTATCAAGAAAATTCACAGATTTTTTGACAGCAATTCCAAGATCTTCCCAGTACACTTCTTGATCATCGACAAATTTCGCAAGATTAATCGAACCGAGATTGCATGACTCATATGGTAAGAGGGGTTGTTCTCCACAAGGATTGGTACTTTCTATAGTACCTATCTTTGGGGTAGGATTGTGTCTGTTGATTTCATCTATAAAAACCAGTCCAGGATCACCTGTCTTCCATGCTGAGGTAATGATGAGTGCCCAGAGGTTTCTGGCCTTAGTCTTTGTCACAACCTTGCTTGTGCGAGGATTAACGAGTTCGAAGTATGTGTCTTTCTCTACAGCTTTCATAAATGAATCCGTTATTGCGACTGAGAGATTAAAATTTGTTAGAAATCCTTCTTTCTCTTTAGAGGTAATGAACTCAATAATATCTGGGTGGTCAACTTTTATAATCGCCATGTTCGCGCCTCTCCTTCTTCCACCTTGTTTGATTACGTCCGTGGATGTGTCGAATACTCTCATGAAGGATAAGGGTCCGGACGCAACTCCTCCTGTTGAGCCCACAAAATCTCCCCTCGGTCGCAGTTGAGAAAAAGAGAAACCAGTTCCGCCGCCGCTCTGATGTATGATGGCCATGTCTCTTACAGTATTGAATATCCCGTAGATAGAATCAGGAACAGGGAGAACATAGCACGCTGATAGTTGACCGATTTTTGTACCAGCATTCATAATTGTTGGTGAGTTTGGAAGAAATTTGAGTTTTGACATGATCTCATAGAATTCATTTTCATTCTGAGTTACTTTGTTAGGATCATGTTTGGCTTCAGCTGATGCGACTGCTTCAGCAATTCTATGGAACATCTGACTTGGGGTTTCTGTTACTTGGCCGTTTTCGTTTTTCAAGAGATATCGACGTTCTAAAACACTGATTGCATTGAATGTGAGTTTTAACTCATCTTCAACACCTAAAAATCGCTTTGCCTCTCGAATTTCAGACCGTTTTTTTCTATATAGAATATACGCCTTAGCAACTTCTGGGAAATCTTGTTCCATGAGTTTTCTTTCAACTATGTCTTGAACATCTTCAATACCAGGTGTTTTTCCGTAGAATCGTTTATTGATCTCATCCACAACGTTCTCTGTAATTTTCTTAGCGGTGTCTTCATCAAGAGCAGATAACTCGGTCATTGTCTTTTTTATAGCATTTTCTATTTTGTGTGGTTCGAAATCAACTATGCGACCGTCCCGCTTGCATATTTTTAAGACTTGTGAGGTCATAAGAGATCAAATCCCTTTTGTACCATATCGCGAGAAGCTTAAACATATTGATGCTTGACAATTCGTAGTTGTTTTTTCACTGGAGTTGTTTCATGCTCAAAGTGGAATATTTCTCTTAAGATTATTCTCACTGGGATTATTAGATGTTGATCGTCAGTAAAGTTAGAGGTAGAAATTATAAGTGTATGCTACAATTTTTTTTTGCAGAGATAATAGTCTATAATTCATAATTGAGAAAAAAGAAAAGAAGTTAGGAAATAGGAAACTATCTACCGAAATGAGGGAACGTAATAGTGATCGTTGTGAGTTTGAAATATGGTGACTATGACAATTATGGATTCAGGTAGTCTGGTCGCTCTTCTTTTGGTTCTGTTTCTTCTGTAGATGGAGTGGTTTCTTCAGGAGCTGGTTTAGATTCTTCGAAATATGATGGGGGTTCTTCTGTAGGAGTTACAGGCTCTTCTATTGGTGGAGGTGTTTCTATAACAGGTGGAGTGTATACTTCTTCACTTAGGGGTGGGGCTTCAATAGAAGGAGTTGTGATTTCTGGTGGTTTTGGTTTTGCTTTCTTCTTTGGTTTCGCTTTTTTCTTGGGTTTAGCTTTTTTTGGCTTTGGTTTCGCCTTCTTTGGCTTAGCCTTCTTCGCCTTCCCTTTCTTGACTTTGCCTTTCTTTTTTGGTTTTTTCTTAGGCAAGATTAAACAACCAAGAATATGAATGTGGATGATCTTAGATTTAAAACTGTAGTATTATGGCATGATTGCAATAAAATTTCGAAAAAAATCAAATAACCATTAGAAACAAATAAAAATTCAAATCTATGATTGATCAGGACCAATTCAACTTGTGTCAAAAATATTATGCTGCTTTAGATTGGAAAATTATTAAGAAAACCAGAGTAGGTCATATACTGCTAACTTTTATGTTGATCTTAATCATCTGCGGGGTGTTCTATTTTTTCGTTCATTTAACGGCTTTTAGACCAGAGACATTATGGCGAATCGACTATGAAAAATCTGTAATTCGAAATATGCCTGATTCTGACGAATATGTGGATCAATCGTTTGATAAGCCCAATATAGTTGTAGAAGTCATTGATGGTGATACAA
>JBAUBP010000334.1:0-20899 GCA_049676905.1 Bathyarchaeia archaeon | reverse complement strand
AATTCACTCGATTGTTCTGCAGGGACATCTTTCATACTGTGTACTGCAAAGTCAACTTCACCATTGATTACGGCTTCATCTATCTCCTTCTCAAAAACACCTTTTCCAGAAATTTTCTCTAACGGCTCAGATTCTAATTTATCACCAGTAGTCTGAATGATCTTGGTTTGAACCTCAATCTTTGGATTATGTCTTTTAAGATCTTCAACGACACACGAGGTCTGAATAAGGGATAGTTTACTCCCTCTGGTACCCACGATCAATCTCAGCTGGTTTAACCTCAAATTGCCTTCAATGCAGCAACTGTAGCGTCTATTGTTTTACTGAGATCCTCTTCATTATGAGATGTTGTAACAAAACATGACTCAAATTGAGATGGCGGGAAGAATACTCCTCCTTTCATTAATTCTGAATGAAACTTCATGAATTTTGCATTGTCACATGATCGTGCTCCATCAGAATTCGTTACAGGGATATCTGTGAAGAAGACTGTAAACATTGATGCAATATTATTGATCTGCACATTCATGTCGTTCTTACTAATGCAATCTCTTAGACTATTGGTCAGCTCCTTAACAAATTGCTCAAGACTATCGTATAAATTAGAATTTTTCCGCTTGAGCTCATTTATGGTTTCAATAGCTGCAACAACAGAAATCGCGTTTCCACTGAATGTTCCTGCTTGATACACTTTACCTATTGGTGAGAAGTATTCCATTATCTTTCTTTTTCCAGCAATAGCTGATATTGGAAAACCTCCACCTAGAACCTTTCCAAGAGTCACAAGATCTGGTGTAACTTGATAGTATTCTTGGGCACCACCTATAGCTAGTCTGAATCCCGTTATTATTTCATCAAAAATCAATAATGCATTATACTGGTCTGCTATTCGTCTGAGCTCATTAAGATAGCCCTTTGATGGTGGTATAACACCCATGTTTCCAATAACAGGTTCAACTATTATAGCAGCTATCTCGTCACCTTCCTTTTCGAATATCTCTTGAAGTAGGGGTATACTATTGTAGGGAACTACCAAAGTGTTCTTGGTAGTATCTTCAGAGATTCCTTGAGATGTTGGAATACCAAATGACGCCGCTCCGGATCCTGCTTTAACAAGTACACTATCATGTGCACCATGATAGCATCCATCAAATTTGATTATCTTTTTTCTTCCAGTGTATCCTCTAGCAAGTCGTATGGAATGCATCGTAGCCTCTGCGCCACTATTCACAAGCCTGACCATTTCAGCACAATGGAAGGAATCTGTTATGAGTTCGGCTAGTTGAACCTCAGCTTCCGTTGGTGTCCCATAGACTGTTCCCAAATCAAGCTTTTTCTTGACCGCTTGTATTATTGGAGGGTGGCTGTGTCCAAATATTATGGCCCCATATGCCATGCAGTAATCGATGTAGCTATTTCCATCAACATCATAATGTTGGGATCCTGTGGCTTTCTGAGTAAAGAAAGGGTAGGGCTTGAACATTCTTACTGGGCTGTTAACTCCTCCTGGCATCAATTTTGATGCTTTCTCAAAGAGTGGCTTTGATCCTAATCCTGAACCCATTGTGCAGCCTCCTTTGCGAAATATGTTAGAATTATATCGGCCCCTGCACGTTTGATCGCTGTTAGAACTTCTATTGTTGCACCCTTCTCGTTGAGCCAGCCCATTTTTCCAGCGGCTTTGATCATAGAATATTCTCCACTAACACAATAGGCAGCTGTAGGCATACTGAAAGTGGTCTTTACGCGATAAATTAAGTCAAGATATGCTAGTGCAGGTTTTACCATAACAATATCGGCTCCTTCTTTTATATCAAGCTCGACTTCTCTTAGAGCCTCATTTGGGTTTGAGTAATCCATCTGGTAATTTCTCCTGTCTCCAAATGATGGGGCAGAATAAGCCGCGTCACGGAAGGGCCCATAAAAGCAAGATGCATGCTTTGCTGCGTAAGCCATGATTGCAACATCGGAATATCCAAATTTATCTAGACCCTCCCTTATTGCTTGAACCTGTCCATCCATCATAGCTGAAGGAGCCACAATATCAGCTCCAGATTTTGCATGACTTACTGCCGTCTTTGTCATAAGCTCAAGAGTTTTGTCATTGATTATCTTTCCATCTTCAACTACCCCGCAGTGTCCATGATCTGTATATTGGCAAAGACAAACATCACTAAATACCGTAATTTTATCTCCATTAGCTTCTTTGATATGTTTGATAGCTTGTTGAACAACACCATCATCATGATAGGCAGATGAACCAAGGGCATCTTTCTTTTCAGGAATACCAAAAATAATTACTCCTGGAATATCGAGTGATACCAATGTTTCTATTTCATTCTGCAAATTGCTGATTGGTAGTCTATTTTGACCTGGCATTGATTCAATGGGTTCTGGCTTAGATATTCCTTCTTTAATGAAAATCGGATAGACAAAATCTTTTACAGTAAGTTTTGTTTCTCTAACCAAATCTCTTAGTTGGTTTGTTTTTCTTATTCTTCGCATTCGAACATTTGGAAAAGACAATTTATTTATCCTCAATCATTTTACAAATAAAAAAAATAGACTTTTTCTTAATAGCCTGTAGACTTAGTATCGATCTTCCAAAATTTGGATCAATATTTGTTAATGATCTCTTCTGCAATCTTCTTTGCTCCCTCCAATTTACCTTTTTTAATGAATGTAGAGACCTCACTATCCTCCATTATTTCATACAATATTTTTTTTCGATTTGAACTGTTGTTAATTTTTGATCTAAGGATTTTTCTTGAATAATCCTGTAATTCGACTTGCAGAACATCCTCTTTAGTAACATATTCCTCAAGCCTTTTCCTAAGAACACTAGCCATGGCTGGGCTTTTTCCTCCAGTTGAGACGGCAATTTTTAAATTTCCAAAGTCTGTTGTTGCGGGAAAATAAAAATCACATATGTCAGGATGATCAACTACACAGATAGGAATCTTAGATCTCCGTGCCTGTTTGGTCAGCGCTATATTCATTTCTTCATCGTCAGTTGCCGCAATAATTATGTCAAAATTAGTAAGTGTTCTGATAATCTGTGATAATGGTTTTTTTTCAATTTTTTTTAAATTGATTTTCTTTGATTTACCAAGATTTGACAAGTAATCTGTGAAATCCTTACTTGCTACGGTTACTTTTGCACCTTCCCGTAGAAGAGCTTGGACCTTACGCTCACCTACTTTTCCGCCACCTATAACAATAATTTGTTTATTGGCGATTTTCATTTCGATGAGCATCAAAATCGACCGAGTAATCCAAGTTACATAAAATGTGATATAAAAAGTTACGAAAATTATAAAAAATAATTTTATAATTTACGATATTCGTAAGCAGACTAGCGCACTCATAATTTCAATGTTGGTTCTACTCTAACGAATCTTGTAATAACAGAAAAAGTTGCGTTTTTAACTCCTTTGAAAGATTTTATTTTGTTAATCAATTTGCCAAGATGTTGAAGATCCTGTGTATGAACAATAGATACTATATCATATTCTCCGGTACTCTGAAAGACATGCTGAGATTCATCGAGAACGATGAGCTTGTTAAAAACATCATCAATATACGCTCCATCGACCTTGAGCATTACTACTGCTGTAATTTGGAAACCTAATTTTCTCGGATCAATTAAAGTTAGGAAACGCGTTATGACTTCATTCTTTAACAATTTCTTAATCCGAAATCTTACTGTACCTTCAGTGACTTGAAGTTGGTCTGCAATCTTAACATAGGATTTCCTAGCATCTTCTTGAAGAATTCGTAGAATCTTAATGTCCAAACGATCAAGTTTCATTGACAATTCTCAATACAAACCTTATCGAACTATATTACCAGAAAGAAAAATACTTTTTCTTAAGAACCTCTTACGTAGATATAAAGAAAGCTTAAGATTAAGAAACGTTGGAAGAGTTTAGCCTCTGATTGTCTTATGTCTGACCAAAAAAATTCACTGGTAGTAGACCAAAGTAAAGCAAGAGAATTAGGTGAAAGTATCTATCATCAATACCAGAATAGATTAGGATTATTTGAGAAATATGAGCCAGCTGACTATAGCTTAGCTAAAGGAATTATTTCTGGTTCCAAAGGACATTCGCTATTTTTAACTTATGTTTTTGCTTTGGATGATATGATCAATTCTAATTCAATTTGGAGAAAAGCCAGACAAATATACGAAGAAACCCCTTGGTTCTTTGATGCAGAGCAAATACTGACAAGAAGTGATACAGGACTATTTGATACCCTAACAAAATTTAATGTTACTGAACCAAATGAAAACATGAAACGTTGGAGAACCATATCAAAAAATCTTCTATACAGTTATGCTGGTGATCCAAGGAGACTAACTGAAACACCTCTCGAACTATCAAGAGTAATAAAAAAAGTAAAAAAACTCTTAGAAATAAATGATGACAGGATAATTTACAGATATATTCAACTAATGTCTACAAGTAGATTACTCAAGATCAAGAAATCAAGAGACTTTGGAGTATATGTTGATAGGAATATTGTTCTCTTCACAATCTATACCGGAGTTATTAGGATTCAAGATGATTCCTTTGAAGGATATCTTGATAGAGATCCCCTATCCACATTAACTAGAAAAGTCTGGAATAAAGTTGTAAAATCCCTTAAAATCAAACCTTGGAATTTAGAAGAACCACTTAGTATAATTGGCGATAAATTATGCCCAGAAATGAAATGTCTTCTATGTCCAATTTACTCAAATTGCGATAAAAAATTTAATATGAAAATTAGTGAAAATAAAATTAAAATTGGAATATTTAAAACCGAAAAAGCAGTTAAATTAAATTTTTGTATCTATTGCGGACGTAATTTAGAAAAGAATTCAAAATATTGTGATTATTGTGGAAAAAAAATAGATCAATGAATAATTTATTCTACCTTTTTATTTGAATAAAATCAATATCCTAAATGAAGTCTATCTGCTAAAAATTTTGGGACAGGTTTTTCTAATATTTTAGCGGCTGCAGAGTCTATATCATAATTTATTTTTTTAATTTCGAAATTAATATTTTGTTTTTCAATTTCTAAGATACCATAACTTGCTCTTGGATCGTTATCTCTTGGCTGTCCTACACTTCCAGGATTAAACAGGTATTGTGAATTCGATCTGAACTCAATTGGCATATGTGTATGTCCCAATAACAGAATATTACATTGTGCAGTTTCAATCATACTTTTTAAAATGAAATCTGCTGTTTCTGGGAAAATGTATTCATTCAAAGGTTCTCTAGGGCTTCCATGATAAGCTTTAATGCAAATATCATTTTGTGTAAAACTTGAAAACGGTTGCATATCTCTCAAGTATGATAGATTTTCTGAAGTAATTTCTTGTCTAGTCCATTCGACGGCTAAAGCTGCATGAGATGCAAAGTTAGATGTATCTCCAGTCACAACTGCAAAATCATGATTTCCAGTTATTAATAATCTAGGTTTCAGAAATCGTATTCGATTGATAACCTCGTTAGGTTGTGCACCATAACCAACAAGATCCCCTAAACAGAAAATTTCATCATAACTATCTAGATTTGAAATAACAGCTTCTAGAGCTTCAAGATTAGAATGGATATCTGAAAGAATTACAATCTTCAATTTATTTTACTCCAACTAGAAAATATCATATTCCTTAAATCAAGACCGAATAAATAGATTAAAGCGTCTATGTTAGGTAGGTAAGATTGAGTTTTCTTGAGGGGTCGCGTGATCATAACGGAGTTACTTTTAATATCAAACTTTTGTCTTTGGATAACGCAGTGATGGCTTTCTTCTATGAGGGCGAAATGAAACTAGGAACTTTAGCTTTTTCCATGCCCTTCACTGGAGAGGAGAGAGTAGGGAAATCATCTGTTCTCCTTGGTGGAAAATATCTCATAGCTTCCAGATCTCTTTCTGAGAGATTAGCAGCAAAATATAACAAGATGAGTCTAGTTTCATTTCATTCAAGCTTACCAGAAACAGAGGCTTTTCGAATATATCTTAGCATATTAGAGGATAGAATACGCAATTAATAATGAAGATCAGGAAGAAACAGTATTTGATAGTGGAGCATCACCAAGAACATCTTCTGAAGCTTTTCTAACTTTTTCTCTAAATTCTTCTTTTGTGTAAATTCGTATTATGTTCAGGAAGACTCTTAGCGATCCAACAATTCTTGATAATTCTTCGAGTTTTTGTGGAATTTTTTCTCCTGTTTTCATTTTATGAAATATTGGTATACTCATCGGTTCGATATCTATTGCGTAATGGTATGGAACTGATGGAAGGGATGGTACATCTATTGTCACTTCTTCGTGTGAAACTTTTGCTTTTTCAGCTATCTCTCCTTCAATCCGTTTTCTTACTGATTCGTTGCTAAATATATTAGTAACAAGCTGGTCTTTTACGAAAAATGTTTTCTCATATGCACATTTAATCAATTTTCTTTTATCAAGATCATTTATGATGTCTTTACTCTTTGAGTTTTTCAACATCTGCCAAAGAGTGCAATCATCTAGTAGAAGATATTTTGTTAAGAAATCAGAATCAAATAAATTGAGTTCGTTCATAGCGTTTTCTAAAGCTCTAATAACCATTATCTGGGCTGCTCTTGTTGTTCTATGGAAATATATCGTTCTAAATGATTCAAGTCTAGCAAGAAGGAATGTTTCCAATGTAGATATTGCAGTAGCGTCAACAGCCAAATTTTTATCGAGTAGGTCCATTGTGTAAATTAGTCGGAACATATCTATTGTACCATAACCAGCTCCTGTATGGTAGGAGTCTCTTAAGAGGAAATCCATTTTATCTACATCAACAGAGCTTCTAATAATCTGATCAAGGAATGGCCTCTTTTTATCTGCAAGACGACCAACTGCAAGTGAAGAAATTTCTTTTGGATCAAATTCAGATTTTTTTAATGTGTCGTGTATCTCGGACTCTCTTATAATCTGAATTGACATATCTTCATGATTCTTGTCAATGAATTTTGATAAGATTGGTTCGAACAAATGAGATAATGGTCCATGTCCCACGTCATGAAGTAATGCAGCCATTCTGACTTTGTTTATATCGATTTTATCGGAGACCTCAAGCAGATTGGTAGTAATCTCCCCAGCTAGATGCATTGTTCCAAGTGAATGTTCAAAACGTGTATGATTTGCAGCTGGATAAACGTACTGAGCACCTGCAAGTTGTTTTATTCTCCTAAGCCTCTGAAAAGGCTGAGTGTCAATGATTAGTTTCTCTGACTTTGTTATTCTGATATAACCATAAAGTGGGTCCTTAATGAAACCCCAGTATTTTTCGGAATGTCCCAATTTTATTCGCCAAATACTAGTATCAATCGGTAATTATGATACCAGTTAACCATTCAACATAAGAACTTCATGAAGCTTTAGTAATATGAGCTGAGGTAATAAGTTGGAGCCCCGAGACGGTGTTTTCATAGTCATTGAGGGTATAGACGGTTCGGGTAAGACACTTCACTCACGAAATCTCTGTTTTCAACTTCGTAAGAAAGGATTTGTTTGCAAGAATACAGCTGAACCTAGTAAGGGACAAATTGGAAGACTACTAAGAGATGAATTCCTAAGTAGAAGAAAGATATCACCAGAAATAGAGACTCTTCTATTTGCTGCAGACCGTTTTCACCATATAAAATATGAAATCTTACCTATGCTTCGCAAAAATTCTATTGTAATTTCAGATCGTTATCATTATGCTTCGATAGCATATCAAGGTGCTCAAGGTGTTGATATTAAATGGATAAGAAATGTCAACAATTTCATAATAAAGCCAGATCTAGCGATATATCTTGATGTACCTGCAGAAATAGCATTAGACAGAATCCGAAGAACTAAGAGTTTAATGGAAAAACTTGATCTAGAAAAGAAAGTTCGTAAAATTTACCTTGACTTAGTAAAAGAAAAAGAGCTAACCTACCTAGATGCAAATAAGTCAATTGATAATGTGAATAAAGAAATATTTGATCTAGTTATTAAGACCATCAATAAAAAACAAAAAAAAGAAATGTAAATTAAATTTAATTATCTTTAACTTGGCCTTTCAAAATTTCATTTATACACTATCTTCAGAAAATACTTACCAATAACGGATTCGAAAGTAACATTTCGTAGATTCACTTCATTACCAGTGTACCATAGGTAGACCTGCAACAGGTGAAGTGAAATATGGTATTGTTGTTCCCTTTAATGTCCCCACATAGACAGTTTTTAGATCCTGTCCACCAAATGTAATACTTGCCATCCATGGAGCTACAGAACTTTCACAGGCAATCATATCATCAATCTGAACTTTTCCTGTGAAGAAATGTCTATCTAGCTTGTCAATTGCCTCAGGATTTCCATCGTCAAAAATTATTCGAAGTTCTCCTTCAGGTGTTAAAGCAAAGATTTTTTCTGCGTAGATAAGAGTCCCCCATAAGTTGCCATAACTATCAAAAGCGATGCCATCAGGGAAACCCCCTAGATCTGATGGTCCAAAGATTTCCCTATCCGATAAATTTCCATCAGCATTGCTTCGCATTCTACTAATTCTTCGGCCATTAGTTTCGACAATGTAAAGGTATTCTTCTTTGGCGTCAAACCTTATTTCGTTTGTGAATTTGAAACCTTCTGCAGCAACTCTAATTCCATCTTGATCTACTACTGCTATATAACCATCCGAAGTATTCGGATTGAATGCTTCCACCCAATTCTTCACCTTAGTAGATATTGTCAACCAGATACGATTTTTGGAGTCTCGTAGAACAAAGTTCACCTTACCAATCTGTTCTCCATCGAGACTCTCATAGAGAGTCCTAGTTTTTCCATCTCTTGTCATTACCTCTAGAAGATCTTTACCAAAGTTTGCGATGAGAAAGTCATCGTTTTCTGCAAATGCTAAGCCGTTAGGAAGAGTTCCTTGTGTGAACCTTGACTCTAAATTACTTGCTTGAGAAAATCTATCGTCATGACTTTGTGTTATGATCTCCTGTTTACCGTCAGGGAGTATTTTTACGACTCCACCCCTTGCATCTGCAGCCCATAGTGTACCGTCTCTTTCGGCCAGTATGCATTCTGGACGCTGTAAGTCCTTACCGATAAATTTTAGATCTGATTTGGATACTTTGAAATCATCAATTGGATTTTTTGACATAATCTTTCTCCTTTGAATCTTAACTCCAGTTTAGTCAATAGTAATTAGTTTATACTTTTGAGTTCCCAGACCTAGTTTCTCAGCTATTTCAAATTGTAATTTCCATTCTCTGGTTCCGTCTACGTTTTTGAATATTTGAAAAGCATCCCAATCAGCTAATTTTCCAATTTTATCTTCACCAATTTCCATAGCATCTATTTCCTCAGTTGCAGTTCCTTTAATTCCAGAGGAATTATTGATTGCATCTGTTGATGCTTTATCAATTGCCACGGGATCATTTGACACGAAAAGTCCAATATCGGGAACCATTGGTACGTCACCATAATCGGCGCAATCACAGTGAGGAGTTATGTCATAAGCGAAATTGAAATAAGCTACTTTCTTCTTTCTAAAATATTTCAGAACACCTGCGGCTGCATCGACGTTACGAATTATTAATTCTTTATTTCTGTGATGAAGAGCACCCCATTTTGTAATTGCGTTTTGTGGACATATATCCCAACATCCACAGCCCACAATACATTTTTTAGAAGAAATCTTCGGTTTCTTGCCATGGCGTTGGATAGCTTCAACAGGACAAAATGGTATGCATAAACCACAGTTGTTGCATTTTTCAGAATTTATCTTGGGTTTCTTTGACATGTGTAGAGGTGCTTTACTGACTTTAGAAATACAGCCGATTCCAACATTTTTTAGCGAAGCTCCAAATCCGGTACGAGGATGACCTTTAACATGAGCTATTGAGATCATAGCATCAGATTCAGCTATTGCTTGAGCTATCTCTATCTCTTTCATTCTGACACCATTAATTTTGATTTTACATCCTGTAAGTCCTTTCAGACCATCAGCTACAATAACTGGAGCTCCTAATACCTCTTGAGTGAATCCATGTAGAGTGGCATGCTTGAGACAGCCTAACGCTGTTCCTCTTGGTGCCGATAGACCAATTCCAGTAGTGTCTGTTACAAAAGGTTGGCCACCTGTTTCTTTTACCTTATCTGCTATCGCTCTGATATGTTGTGGTTCTAGATGTCTCTGGTTTCCACCGGTACCAAAATGTATTTTTAGGGCTACTAGGTCGCCTTCAGTTATAATTTTTTGAATACCAGCTGCATCAAAAAGATTTTTTATTTTGGTAGAAAAATTTTGATCAGGTTTCTTTGCTCGCATATGAGAAAAGTAGACTTTTGAGACCAAACTTGTTTACAACTCTTACACCGTAGAATCTTCGTTAACTAATTAATTTTAGGGTTTCATAGAAATCTGTCAAATAAATTCAAGGGATTAGTAATTATTTATTTTTAAGGTCAAATCGTTATTTGATGAAATTAAGTGGGCGCTAGTTATTTTGATGCTTTTTCTGATTTTTTTAAATCAGATATTATTGATATTATTATTCCAATAGAAAGGATACTTACCCCAATCCAGATTAAATTTACAAATGGGATAATTTTTACTTGAATCATTAATTGAGAGAGGTTAGGATCTCCACTTTCTGTTAATTTCATAATTAGGTTTTGATAAAGAGATTCTGTAAACCCGACAGTTATGTAAATATCCTCTTGGATTGATCTGAATATTAAAGGTCTGGATGTCAGTCCATATAGAGTATAAAGACCAGTCCATAATTGACCATCATAAGTTCTACCATTAGAGGATGCTTCTACATCAATAACTAGTGAAGAATGTGCTGGTAATATTTCCTCTTGAGTGTAAATGGTGCCTGTGGGTCCGCTGAATTTTAGATCTGTTACTTTTAGTTCAATTCCTAAGACAGGTTTTACTTCATTAATGTTAACTAAAATTTCTTCGCTAACTTCCATTGAGGAACTTAAGAATACGCCTATTAGTATTAGAATAAGTGAAGTATGTATCATACTCCTACCCAAATGTGACAATATATTCATTCTTTTCTTCTGCAATATTTTTTCAAAAAGATTGTATGGTGTAAATATGAAAGCTAGGAAGAGAATTGGTAAAGCGAAATTTGTTACCTGGTTAGGTGTGGGTACATTAAAAGTAACTGCTAATATTCCAACTAAGACTGCTAATATTACTGAAGTCACGCAGGCTTTCAATCCGAATCTTTTTGGTGAATTACAGAAAATTATCGAAATAACAAAAAGGATCGTCGGTGGAAAAAGCCATGTATTATAAAATTCCTTCCCTAAACTGTAAACCCCACCAACTTGAATAGATAACAATACTGGTAGGAGAATACCGATAATGCAAACAACTGTTATGTAAAGCAACGACACATAAGCAAGAGTTAACGAAAGAGACATTTTTCCGCCTGAACTGGAAAATTTAATGATAGGCTTTTTCACTTTCCCTTTTAGATATATGAAATATCCAAACAAATAGACAAACAAAAGTATGAAAGGTAGAGCTATAGCAGCTGAAGCACCAAAGGCATGTACAGATTCTAATATACCACTTCTTGTGACAAGAGTAGCAAATATTACTAAAAGTGACGCACCCAGAATAGAAAATTCTCTAACTAGAGTCTTATTTCCTTTAGATAATGATGCGGTATGAAAAAATGCTGTGAGCATAAGCCATGGAAGTAATGATGCTGTTTCAACAGGATCCCATGACCAATAACCACCCCAGCCTAAGACTTCATATGCCCATGCTCCTCCAAGGGCTATTCCAAGTGTGAAAAGCAACCAACTCAAACGAGTGAAAAAAATGATTGTTTTTTCGTAATTACCTTTAGATTTACTTAGATATGCAAACATCATTGCAAGTGGAAAAAAAGGAAGCACATAACCAAGAAAAATAATTGGAGGATGGACTGCCATCCATGGAGTCTGCAGAAGAGGATTGAGACCAAGTCCATCTAATGCTATGAAATTCAATTCAACAAATGGATCTGCTAGAATTGTTGCAGATAATAATAATATTAAAAAAACATCAAGATGTGTATAAACACGGGATAAACTAGATTCTGAGCGTTTAATTTGCGATTGTCTATACACTAGATATATCAAAGCTAGAAGAGTAGACCAAAGTATAAGTGACCCTCCAGCACTCGCCCAGCTAGCATATAATTTGTAAAGTACAGGTAAACCAGTTGAACTGGAGGCATAAACATCCTTTAAAGAGAAATCATCTCGAAGAAATGAGCTAACATAAAGAAGAAACGCAGATAGAATACCGAGTATTGATAACATAAATGCATGCGACTTTCTGTCTGAGGATTTTGCAGATAAGTTGGACTTGGAAAGCAGGTAAATATCTATTAAAAGAAGAAGGCTTGCAATTGAAAGTAGTAAATTACCGATAAACACTATACTCACATCTCTTCATGATAGAAGAAAAGCCAAATAAGAATACTGGTAGTTCCAAGTATATTTTCTTATTCCGATTAGAAAGTTCAAAATAATAATATCCTTTAACTGTAATTCATAATTTAAAGAAGAAAAAAATTGATTATCAGAACTATAAAACCTTTGGATTTCAATTTCATAATTGGGCTTGCAGCATTAGAGAATATAAGATATTCAGAGAAGGATCTAAAGCGCATCGTCGATTTTGAACCTGAAGGTTGTTTCATAGCTCTTGATGCAGAACAAAGACTAGGAATTGTAACAACAATAACCTATGGTAATGTTGGATGGATAGGAAATCTACTTGTTGAGAAATCAACTAGACGACATGGAACAGGAACTAAGCTCGTCAAAGAAGCCCTAGAATATATGCAAAAGAAGGATGTCAATGTTCCCAAACTCTATTGTTTCCCTAAGAGAGTCCCATTTTACCGTAGGTTAGGATTCAAAACTGAAATTAACATTCAAGTTATGGTTGGTAAAGGAAAAAAAATTCCTTTTTCTGAAGTTAAGCAATTATCAGAAAACACATTACATGAAATGTTACTTCTGGACAAAAAAATATTTGGAGCAGACAGATCACGACTTTTGAGTAGACTTCACCAAGAATTTCCAAAAAATTGTTTTGCTGCTTACTATAAGAAAAAACTTGTTGGATATATCATGGCAAATGGTTCTGAAGATGAATATGAATTAGGACCTTGGGTCTGCCTCCCTAAATATCAAAATAGATACGCCGAACAATTACTTAGAGCAGGAATAAACAGTCTTTATACAAAAAAAATTGATTTATCCACTCCACTAAATAACATAATGATAGAAAATATCTTAGTGAACTACAGTTTCAAGAAACAAGGAATAGCAGTTAGGATGGGGTGCAGAGACTCCTCTTTAGGAAATATAGAAAGTGTATTGGGAATAGCTGGACTTGACAAAGGTTGAGTTTATTCTCGCATAAACCGAATGAATTCTTCTTTTGACCTTGGTTTAAGAACATAATTATGTTTCTTTTCATATTCTAAAGTTGAATCTGGTTTCTCACCATAATCATGACCGGGATAAACTTCTAAATTATCATCTAATTTGATTATTTTACCGAATAAGCTATCATAGAGTATACCTGGATCTCCACCAGGTAGATCTGTTCTTCCACACTCTCCCACAAATAATGTATCGCCTGTTAGAATCTTGTTATCTAAAAGTAGACATATACCATCTGGAGTGTGTCCTGGTGTGTGGATGACTTTTATATTAATACCATCGATTTTTACGATTTCACCGTCTTTTAGTTTAATATTCTCTCCAATATTTGCCGCTTCATGCATCATTATCTTAGCTCCTGTCTGGGATGCAAGCTCATTGTTTCCAGCAGTGTGATCTTGATGGGCGTGAGTGTTGATTATGTATGTTAGTTTCAAATTTTCTTTCTGAAGCATATTAATTATATCAGTTATTGCACCTGAGGGATCGACAACAACAGCTTTTCCTGATTTTTCATCACCTATCATATATGCTATATTTCTTGACCCTTCAATTATGAATCTCCTGAAAATCATAGTCAACACTTAATGGTTCCAATTTGTATGGAAAGTTTAGGTTGTCGGTCTTATCGTAATAAACTCTGTGATAGACTTAAGCTGAGGCATTCCACCTCCTTCGGCTATAGTCTGGATCATTTTATCTCCATCGAGTATTTTTACACCCCCTATAGCGGTAACTCCCCTATCGAATAGGGGACTAGGTATTACATTAGCAGAAGGCCCAACAAGAGCAAATTCCCTTGCATTATTCGATAATTCAAGAATTCTATCTATTGTACCATTTGCTAAACTTGAGCCAGTTGCCACAACAACATCAGCTTGAGGTAACAAATCTTCAGCTGCTGTATCTGGGAATGTGCCTTCATCGCGAAGAAGTGGACTTCGCTCAATAATGTATAGTTCCTTAGCTTTTTCTCTTATCGGTTTAATGAATGGGTGTAGACTCCCAACCATAACAACGGTATCACTAGGTTTGACTCTCAATTCATTAATGAAATTGGAGGATCTAATATCAAAAGGTGGCTTTACTTCATCAAGAAATTTTTGAGATAATGCATTTAGTGTGGCAAAACCAAGTACACTTTCATTTACATCCCATGATCTAGCCATATTGGCTATATCTATCGCTTTACTACCACTTATTTTGCCTGCACGTTTGTTGACCTGACAGCAGTAAGGTGGCATTTCGTGAGATAATGTATGACATAAACCAGCGTGCCCAGATTCTAAAGTGACTCCAGTATATCCTAGTCCTATACAGGCTTTTTTTATAGTCAATCTGTTAATTCCAGGTACCTTTTTCATTACAAGTTTTAGTACCTGTTCGACTATTCTCATTTTTTGGCCTCCTATGGAAACTTATTGAAGATAATTAGTTTTCAATAAATACAAAAATAGGAATTTAGTCTCTTCTAAGCTTCCTTATTTTATCTAATATATCAAGCCAAATTGAAAGAGTCTGAGAATTAAGAATTAGTTTTTCTTTATCGTTTTCAGAATTTATTTCTTTGTTTACTTCCTTAATCTTAGAAAGTACAGTCTGCTCTAGATTGCTAAGTACTGCCTCTTCTGTAATCTTGTCTTCTTTCTCGGTAGCCTTGACTATAACTACTTGCTTGTTACATTTGGCACAAATAATGTCTTTTCCTACTTGAAATAAAGGGGACCCACATTCTGGACAGGTTTTTGAAAGCATTGTTGCCCCTGATTTCAACAGTTCAGACATTCTTTTTAATTCCGAGCTCAATTTGATTCACCATTTCATAAGGACTATTAGGAAGAGTTTTAGGTCTGAATAATTAATCACTTGATTCATAAATATATAAGGTGAGTTGAGGGTTTTGTCCAAAGCGAAGAAGAAAGAAGAATTTGAAGTGAGAATTAAGCAAGCTCAAGGTCTACTTGGAGAAGTATCTCAGGACAACACAACACCCAGAAACATTAGAAGAGCAGCTAAAAACGGTATGGACGCCCTAGAGTTGCCAGAGCATAGCCTAGGTGTACGAGCAGCAAATGCGATTGCTATATTGGATGAAATATCTCAAGATCCGAATATGCCTCAATATACTCGAGTAAAACTATGGAGCGTTGCTGGATTACTTGAGACAATAAAAGACTAACTTTAGTTTATTGATAATCTACAATTTGAATAAGAGTCAATTTACGAAAATGTTCACAAATTTTTATTGTAATAGTTTCTATGGCAATATCAGATCAAAATGGTTCCGCAATTAAAATGAACAACACATCAAATACCAAGAAAAATCGTCGATTACGAAAAATTGGAATCGTAATTATAATATTGATTCTTATTGTTATTGCATCTTATTTTGTTGTTTTTCAGAATCGATTTGGATCTCCGTCTCCAACAATTATTTTAGATGAAGAACAGGAACAGATTGATAATTTTCTGGCAAATTATTATCTTGCATATAGAGACGGCTCAGTAGAAAGAATACTTACGTTTTTCGAGGATGATGCAATTCTTTCTGCTCCTGATGGAAAAGTGTATGAGGATAAATCGAATATAGTCATCTACTATTCTAACTTGTTTAAGGGATATGATAGTATAGACCATTCGAGAGAGATTTTAGATATTAGAGTCCGCGGAGATGAAGCATATGCTACGTATAAAGTTCGGGTACGGTTTTGGAAGTTTGGTGCAACAGATCCGCCTCAATTTTTCTATGAGGATAATTTTTCCTTGAAAAAATATGGTGACTCTTGGAAAATTAATGCACTTTTAATAGAGTTTGGTTGGAAAGACTAGACAATAAAGCAAAAGAGGGATTGTGTCACATGACACAATTACATATTGAATTCAAGGAGTATAAACTAAGTCTTTTAAAGATTCATAAAAAAAGGAGAAAGCTCAGTGAGGTGAAATGATGAACTCTGAAGTATTTCCATATCTTCCAAATTCATCATCTAGAATAAAGAATAGAATGCTCAAAGAGATCGGTTTCGGTGATATTTCAGAGCTTTACAAAGATATTCCAGAAAAGGCTAGACTCAAAGATAAACTCAATATTCCAAGTTCAACATCAGAGTACGAAGTAGAACAACAAGTTGAGAAACTACTATCTAAAAATCGATCTATATCTGAAATACCTTCATTCTTAGGAGCAGGCTGTTGGTCACATTATGTACCAGCTGTCGTGGATGCTATAGTCAGTAGATCGGAGTTTGCCACTTCATACACACCGTATCAGGCTGAAACAAGCCAAGGCATTCTTCAAACACTCTTCGAATATCAAAGTATGATATGCGAACTTACTGAGATGGATTACACAAATAGCTCAATGTATGATTGGCCAACTGCCCTCGGTGAGGCTGCAAGAATGGCAGTACGTATAACTGGTAGAGACGAATTTCTCATACCACATTATATGGATCTGGAGAAAGTTGAAGTACTGAAAACTTACTCAGAGCCAGCTGGAATTAAGATTATTCAAATCGAGCAAAATGAGCATAACGGTCAAATTGTTCTTGAAACACTTGAGAAGAAAATAACTGAAGATACTGCTGCCGTATATATAGAGAATCCATCATATCTTGGGTTTTATGAAAAAGATGTTGAAGAAATCTCAGATCTTACACATAAAAAAGATAGCCTACTAATTGCTGGAGTGGATCCAATCTCTCTGGGAATAATAAAACCTCCAGGAGATTATGGTGCAGATATAGTCATTGGAGAAGGTCAACCACTTGGAAACCATATGAATTATGGAGGACCAAGCCTTGGAATATTTGCTTGTTCTGGAAGTCGACTTCTCAGGCAGATGCCTGGAAGAATCGTAGGAATGACAAATACTCTAGATGGAAAAGATGAAGCATATTGTCTTGTCCATCAAACAAGAGAGCAACATATTCGAAGAGAGAGAGCAACATCTAACATTTGTACAAATGAAGCTCTATGCGCCGTAGCGGCGGCAACATATCTGGCGCTTTTAGGTCCTGAAGGATTAAGAAATCTATGTGAAACGATTATTACCAAATCACATTATGCAATGAAACGATTAAATGAGATAGAAGGAATTAAGACTCCTCTCTTTGATACTCAACACTTCAAAGAATTCACAGTAAATTTTGATGAAACAGGTAGAAGCTCTAAGGAAATTCATGATGAATTATTGAGAAAAGACATACAAGGTGGAAAAATACTCTCACCATTCCCAGAACTTGGGGAGACTGCTCTCTATTGCGTTACTGAGACTAATTCAAGACAGGACATAGACTCCTTGGTTAATGCACTAAATGATGTTTTGAGGTGAACTAAATGTCATATAGACAAGCAAAGTGGAATGAACAATTGATATTCGAGAAATCTACTAAAGGCAGAATAGGTCATGTTCCTCCTTCTGTAGACCAGAAAGAAAGTAATGCAATAGGAAATCCAAATGATTCTGTTCCTCCAGAATTGAAACGAAAACGATCTCCTAGCCTTCCTGAATTATCTGAGGTTGAAATAGTCAGACATTATACAAGACTCTCCCAAGAAAATTTTGGTGTAGATTCTGGAATCTATCCACTTGGAAGCTGTACAATGAAGTACAATCCAAAAATTTGTGATAAAATCTTAAATTCATCTAAGATTCGTGACCTACATCCATTACAAGATGTAAGTCTAACACAAGGTATACTTGAAATTCTTTATCATCTTTCAAATTATTTTGCTGAAATTACGGGCATGCATGGAATCTCGCTTCAACCTGCTGCAGGAGCACAAGGAGAATTTGCAGGAGCCCTGATAATCAGAGCATATCATGATTCTCATGGTGAATTGAGTAATAGGGATGAGATGCTAATACCAGATTCAGCTCATGGAACTAATCCTGCAAGCGCAGCCATGGCCGGTTTCAAGACTGTTGTAATCCCAACTGCTGATTCAGGATGTCTGGATATTAATGCAGTCAAAAGTGTTGTAGGAGAGAAAACAGCAGGTCTAATGTTAACAAATCCTAATACTCTTGGCATATTCGAGAGCAATATAATCGAAGTCTCTGATCTTATACATTCTGCTGGAGGTTTACTCTATTATGATGGGGCTAATACTAATCCTACACTTGGGAAAACTAGACCCAAAGAAATGGGATTTGATATAGTTCACCTTAACCTGCACAAGACTTTTGCTACTCCTCATGGAGGTGGGGGACCGGGCGCTGGACCGGTAGGAGTCATTAAAGAGCTTGAAGAATTTTTACCTGTGCCATTAGTCGTTTACGATGGTAAGAGATACTCTCTAGATTATGATAGACCTCATAGTATTGGTAAGATAAGAGGATTCTATGGTAATGTTGCAATTTTGTTGCGAGCTTACATTTACATTTTAAGCATGGGTTGGGATGGATTAAAATCCGTGAGCGAACTATCTGTGCTTAATGCAAACTATATAGCTAGAAAGATCTCTTTGAACAAGAAATATACAATTCCTTATTACCCAAATAGGCTTGTTAAACATGAATGTGTTATAAGTGCAGAGAAGATATACAAAGATACTGGAATTAGAGCTTGGGACATTTCAAAGAGACTTTTAGATTATGGTGTACACTCCCCAACCACATATTTTCCTCAGATTGTTGAAGAAGCATTAATGATAGAACCTACAGAAACAGAGAGTAAAGCTGAGCTTGATCGATTGATAGATGCAATATGCAAAGTCGCTGAAGAATGTTATTCAACACCTGAGTTGGTCAAGAAAGCTCCTTACTCAACAAGTGTTACGAGAATTAATGAAGCTAAAGCATCACATCCTGAGACGATGTGCCTATCTTGGAAAATGAAAAATAATAGAGATATGAATTCTAAGGATAGGTAATTTAGGCTCTTATCCTAAGATATTGATAAGCTTCTGTAGCAGTCTGAAACGCATAATGCACCTTTTGGAAATCTTTCCTGAATTCTATTACATCATTCCTAACTTTGTTCTGATCTTCCTTCTTTATTACTAGACGTTCTATGAAATCAGCTATTTGCTTCATCTCGCCAGTCTTCATACCGAGCCTTGTACATTCTTGAACTCCAAGTCTAATTCCCCCTGTTGTATCGTAGTGTCTTCCGAATTTGATATCATATGGCAGAAGATTACGATTTAATATTATATTGGAGTCTTCTAGAAGTCTCTCTATATCACTTCCGAAGGCTATCTCTGATACATCAACTATCAGTACGTGCGATTTTGTGAATCCATTCTTCTTTCCTAGCACATTGAAGCCTTTATCGTTCAACGCCTGACCAAGTGCTTGTGAATTGGTCACAACCTGTTTGCTGTATTCTTTTCCAAATTCTAACATCTCGGCAAGAGCTATCGCTTTTCCAGCAACATGATGTAAATGATGGTTGCTAACAGTAGCAGGAAATACAGTTTTTTTCAGTGCATCTTGATGGATTGCTTTTGATAGTATTGCACCACCTTGGGGTCCGAATAGAGTTTTGTGAGTGCTTAATGTCATCACATCGACTCCTTCCTTTAATGGGTCTTGAAATTGTCCTCCACCAACCAGACCCGCTACATGAGCAGCATCATAACATACCGTTGCACCATGTTCATGGAAGAATTCAGTTAGTTCTTTCACTGGATGAGGAAATGGTAATACACTGCCACCAAACATTACTAGTTTAGGTAAAGTCTTGTTTTCTTTCTTCATTTCGAGAATCTTAGCTTTTGTTTCTTCAACCTTAATGTTCATTGTCTCATAGTCGAAAGGAAAATATTCTATTTCTAAATTCTTTACAGACCCAGCTGTTCCGAAGAATTTGCTTTTCCCGAAGCTTATGTGTCCACCAGATGCTATTGACAGTGACATCATTATGTCGTAAGGTTTTGTGAATGCAGTGTAAACCGCTATGTTAGCATTAACACCAGAAACAGGTCTAACATCTGCGTATTCTGCCCCAAATAATTCTCTCATCATCTCCATGCAAAGGAGTTCAACCTCATCTATGTATTTACAGCCAGCATAGACACGTTCTTTGGGAAACCCCTCAGCGTATCTATTTCCAAAATCTGAAGCTACCGCTTCACGAACAGCTGGTGAGGGTATGTTCTCTGATGCAATCAAAGGAATTGATTGTTGAAACCATTTATGATGATCTTCCAACAAACTGAAGACTTTATTGTAATATTCTATAGGCTTCATTCTCTCTTCACTACTTTGTTTTCATTTTCATACTTTAGAGCATTTTTGAAAAGGCAACGGTTAGGAGAAATCATTACTGAGTCCTTATTAATTTGACTATTTAGGTCATGAGATATTATAATAGGTGTCTTTCTTAGCAGAATTGCAGGCACTCTTTCGTTTACTTCACCCATAACTAAATGGGCTGCACCAGCTAAGTCATCGACTTGACAGT
>JBAUBP010000333.1:0-9544 GCA_049676905.1 Bathyarchaeia archaeon | reverse complement strand
AAAAAAACGACTCTCATTAATGTCTTAATGATATTTGATAGTATTCTTATACGGTCAGGCACAATTAGAACCAATCGTTCCCAATAGATACGGTGCCTAATCCTTGGACACGGGTTCATATGTCATCTCGATGCTCTTTTGGCTAGGAGGATTAGTAGTCGCAAGTTTTTTCCTTTCAAAGGGAGCCGAATCTTTATCTCATTTTTTAGGAGGAATATTTGTTGGCAGAACTTTACTAAGCATAGCCACAACTTTACCAGAGATAATAATAGTTTTCTATGCTTCCAAAATGGCACTGTATGACGTCGCTTTAGGCTCGGCTCTTGGCAGTAATATTTTGATGATGAGTCTAGGTTTATCCGTTATGGTGTTGGTAGCAACAACCAAATTATCGAAAAAACCTGTTAGTGAGATCAATGTCGAAGGCTTCAGGACAGATATGATTTTCTTAGTTTTGACAGCTATTTTTGGCGTGGCCATGTTTATTGATGGCTATAGCATAATAGATGGCTTCATTTTCTTAGCGTTCTTTATTGTCTACATAGCATTTGCTTTTTACGAGACAAGAAAAAGAAGACATAGCGAAATTGGAAGAAAACCCATTACACTTGTTTCTGGAGGTAAGCCCATCCTCTTTTTCATAGTCGGAACTGCAGGGATATTCCTGTGCGCTGAACCTTTCATACATTCAATTGAGAAACTTGCTGGAGGCACTGGCGTATCAGCCGCTGTAATAGCCGTGATTCTAAGTCCTTTAGCAGGTGAGATGCCGGAGAAAATTTCCGTAATATTGCTTGCTCGTAGAGGTAAAAGAGGCGTCTCAATTTCAATAGCTAATGTGCTAGGCTCTAAAGTATTAAACAATACATTACTATTATCTGTAATGATATTTGGAGCAACTTTATTCCATGGAGTCAACACAGTGATAAATCCAAATGGGCTTCTTAGATTCCAAGTTTATTGGACGGGGATCCTCACAATTCTAGCTGTTTCATTAATGTTTGATAGGAAGCTAACACTTTCTGATGGAATTTCTCTGTCAATTCTTTATTTGGCTAGTATCGGATTACAATTCGTTTTACTCGGATTTATTTAGCACTAATTATTGAGCTAATAACTCGTGTTAGCATAAGGAGAATTTGGAATTGAGAATTCCACGCATCAAATCGTAGTCATATGTTGTTCATTATAGTCTATTTGCTATCGTATGAGACATTTCTAAGGTGCTACTATTACCGCCCATATCATATGTTCTGACATGGCCTTCCATAATGACACTCTCGACAGCTTGTTCGACTCTCTGTGAAAGATCAGGTTCGCCGACATAATCAAGAAGCATTTTTACAGAAAGGATCATTGCAATCGGGTTTACTTTATATTGCCCAGCATACTTTGGGGCAGAACCATGGGTCGGCTCAAATAATGCATAGTCATCACCTATATTTCCACTTGGCGCGAATCCGAGCCCCCCAACTAGTTGTGCACATAGGTCAGATATTATATCGCCAAAGAGATTCTCTGCGACAAGCACTGAATAATCGAGCGGATTCTTTAGTAACCACATACATATTGCGTCGATATTGTTTTCGAGTAGTCTGATTTCCGGATAGTTTTTGGCAATTGTTCTTGCTTCTCTGAGAATGAGCCCGCCAGTTTCTCTTAGAATATTTGGTTTTTCAACAAGGGTAACAGTTCTGTAATTTTTCTTTTTAGCATATTCAAAGGCTTGAGTCAGAATAGTATTGCATGCCTTCTTCGTCATGATTCTCATTGAAACCGCCATCTCGTCTTCAGGCGTTATTTCGAATCTCCTCATTTTTGGATGATTTTTCAGTAACCACTCTTTGAGATTACGTGGTATAGGATAAAATTCGACACCACTGTAGAGCCCCTCAGTATTTTCTCTAAATACTACTATGTCTATTCCTTCTCTGTAGTTCAGAGGATTTCCCTTGTAACTTTTACAAGGCCTTATGTTTGTATGGAGTTTGAATTCTTGACGTAGTCTGATTATTGGACTATAATAACTAGCCCCCTTATTTTTCAACTGCGGTTTAAGTTCTCGTTTTGCTTCTTCTATTGGTTTGGAGGTTATTGCTCCAAGCAAACATACATCAGTTTCTTTTAGGAGCTCAATAGTTCTTGCTGGAAGGGGGTCTCCTTCATTTTTCCAGAATTCCCAACCAATATCTCCTTCTTGATAATCGGCGTCCAGTCCTACAGCATCAAGCACTATTTTCGCTGCTTCCATGACATCTTTGCCTATTCCATCACCTGGTAGAAGCGCGACTCGATATTTCGACAAGATAGATCACAGAATGAGTAGTGTACCAGTTTATCCAGTGTTCTAGATTATTGTTTATTTCTGGAAATCTTTTTTCGTCTTTTAATTAGAGTCTTGTTAATTCCTTCTATCATTGCTTCAACGCTTGCAGTTACAACATCAGTCCTGGCTGCTCTCGCTGAAACAATATTTCCATCTGGATCCTCCACTTTTATCAGGACTTCTGCCAGAGCGTCGGATCCGCCTGTGGTTGCCTCTAACCGGTATTCTTTTAATCTAACATCAGCCAAGGGTTTTACTATTTTATAGATTGCCTTTAGGGCCGCGTCTACTGGACCGACACCTGTCTCAGATGCGATATATTCTTTCCCATCAATTAATATCTTAACTGATGATGTTGGAACCATGGCTGTACCCGTTACAACAGTGAGATTCTCTAGATCTATGATTTTTTTCTCATCTGATACGCCGCCTACAACAGCTTTTGCAATAGCAAATAGATCTGCGTCAGTCACAACTTTTCCTTTGTCTCCAATATCTTTTACACGCTGAGTTATTTCCTTCATCTGTTCTTTTGTTGGACGCAAACCATCTTCAGCAAGTTTTGCGGCGAGACCATGTCCTCCGGCGTGTTTTCCAGCTTGGAACCACGTTTTCCTTCCCACTATCTCTGGTTTGATTGGTTCATAAGTGAGACGACTTTTCAGCATTCCATGAGTGTGTATGCCCGATTCGTGGCCAAATGCATTTTCTCCAACTATGGCCTTATTTGGTTGAACCATTACTCCAGTTAGCCTTGAGACAAGTCTCGAAGTTTTGTAGATCAATTGAGTGTTAATATTGGTCTTTTTGTTCTCCAAGAGGTGCAAGCTTAGCACAAATTCTTCAAGAGAAGCGTTTCCAGCTCTTTCGCCAAGACCATTAATTGTAACATGAGCCTGTAGTGCTCCTGCTCTAATACCTGCTAATGAGTTTGCTACCGCTAAACCGAAGTCATTATGGCAGTGAACACTTATTGGTATTTTTACCGTCGAAACGGATTGAGATATTACATCATACATTTTTTCAGGCGTAGCAGTCCCAACTGTATCAGGAACATTTATAATATCTGCACCGGCATCCTCTGCTGCTTTCAACACTTTTCTAAGAAAGGAAGGTTCTGTTCTGGTGGCGTCCTCTGGTGAGAATTCCACTATCACACCATGTTTTTTTGTATAATCCACCCATTTCGAGGTGGCTTCAAGAACTTGGGCTTTAGTCATACGTAGTTTGTGTTTCATGTGAATTTCTGATGTTGCGATGAATACATGAACGTAAGGGACTTCACATTCAAGGACTGCGTCAATATCTTTCTGATCTGCTCTGGCTAGTCCACATACTTTAGACTTCAATCCTTGCTTCATGATTAGTTTGGTTGCTTCAAGCTCTCCTTTGGATGCTATTGGAAATCCAGCTTCGATGACATCAACACCCAGTTCATCAAGTTTAATAGCTATCTCCATTTTTTCCTCGGGTGTAAGAGAGACTCCTGGAGTTTGTTCTCCGTCTCTCAGAGTCGTATCAAAGATTCTAATCTTATCTTTTTTAGATGACATTCATGATGCCTCGATTTTTTTAGCTAGCGTTCGTTATACCATCCCCAGGTATAACTGTGATATTATGTTTTTTCATTGCTTTCCGATCAATCCTCTTACATGAGGGATTAGCCCACCTTCTTCTAATAGACCCATAATGAAGGGGGGAAGAGTTGCTGTTTGCAGTGAATCATTTTTGGTTTTGTTTTCAATCAAACCCTTTTGAAGATCAACCATTAGAATGTCTCCTTCATTAACTTCTTTTGAGATTCCTTCGCATTCAAGAGCTGGAAGACCTATGTTTATGGCATTTCTGTAGAAGATGCGTGCAAAGGATTCTGCCAATACGCATTTTACTCCTGCACCTTTTAGAGCAATTGGTGCTTGTTCTCTACTTGATCCACAGCCAAAGTTTTTGCCTCCAACGATAATTACTCCTTCTCTTGCTCTCTGAGCAAATGTTGGGTCTAAACCTTCTAGGGCGTGTTTTCCTAGTTCTTCAGGATCGATTAGTTCAAGATATTTACCTGGAAGTATCACATCTGTATTGATATTATCTCCAAATTTTACTGCTTTTCCTTCTATATTCAAATTCATTGCCTCCTGAGACTTTTTGGATCTGTTATTTGGCCAGTTATGCCAGATGCTGCTGCAGTTGCAGGATTAGCCAAATAAACTTCAGACTCCGGACTGCCCATTCTTCCAATAAAGTTACGGTTTGATGTGGCAATGCAGACTTCTTTTGGAGCTAATAATCCCATGTGACCTCCAAGGCAGGGTCCGCATGTCGCATTAGTTATTATGGCTCCTGCATTCATGAATATTTTAAATAGCCCTTCCTTAAGGGCTTGACTATAGATTGTTTGGGATGCAGGACTTATTATCATTCTGACGTCTCTATGCAGTTTTCTATTTTTTAGAATGGATGCTGCAAGACGTAGATCTTCTAACCTACCGTTCGTACATGAACCAATGAATACTTGATCTACTTTTACATTTGATAATTCAGACGCTGGTTTGACATTATCAACGGATGAGGGACATGCCACTTGAGGTGCCAATTTATTTACATCATATTCTAAAGTCTCCTCAAAGTCTGTCCCTTTATCGCTCTTTAGCGATTTGAATGATTTCTTTGTACGCTTTTTGAGGTATGTTATTGTTTTATTATCAGGAGGTACAATGCCCGCTTTAGCTCCGGCTTCTACTACCATGTTGCATACTGTTAATCTACCATCTATACTCATCTCTGAGAATGTCTGTCCTGTGAATTCCATACCTTTGTATATGGCACCACCCTCACCGATGTCTCCTATTATTTTCAAGATTAGATCTTTTGGAGTCGAATATTTTTTGAAGTTCCCTTCTGCATGAATTCTTATTGTTTTTGGAACTTTGAACCACATTTTACCTGTAGCGAAGACAGCGGCCATCTCGGTTGACCCAATACCCGTAGCGAATGCTCCTAATGCACCGTATGTACAGGTATGTGAGTCTGCACCTACAATTAGTTCCCCTGGCCGTGCGTATCCCTCTTCAGGGAAAACTTGGTGGCAGACACCCCCTTGGCCAATATCATAAAGACTTGGAATACCTTGTTCTTTGATGAATTCTCTCAATCCTTTTTGAAGTGTAGCGGCTCGAATAGTACTTGGAGGTACAAGATGATCAAAGATTACAACTATTCTTTTCTTATCCCAGACTTTATCAGCGCCAATTTTTCGAAAGGAATGCACAGTAAGAGGACCAGTTAGGTCATGGATCATTGCCATATCTATATTCGCTTCAACTATTTCTCCTGGAACAACCTCTTTTCTTTTCGAAGCTCTTGCTAGTATCTTCTCAAAGATGTTCAATTTCTGCACCGTTTGATCTACTTACATTTAACGTACTATTATTAAAGATTTAATAAAAAAAGATTGTTGTAATTACGTAATAAAGAAAAAAAGTACGAATTACATATTATGTTCAGTATGTTGTTGTTCCTCTCTCGATGCCAGCCATCTTTCTAATTTCTTTGCCAACCTTCTCTACGGGATGCTCCTGCAGTTCAGCCATTAATTTGTCCAATCGTTCCATGCTTCTTTTCGGATCTCCACTCCATTCCTTCGCAAATTCGCCACTTTGCACAAATTTGACTACCTTACGCATATTCTCCTTTACATGTTCATCAACTACTCTTGGTCCGACAGTCATGCTCCCATATTGGGCTGTATGAGAGATCATCTTCATCATCCTAGTTAATCCACCCTCGTATAGTAGGTCAACCATGAGTTTCAGTTCACTTGCAACTTCAAAATATGCTAACTCGGGTTGGTAGCCTGCTTCCACAAGAACTTCGAAACCCTTCTTGACTAGTTCCATGGAACCGCCTCCAAGAACTGTCTGCTCACCTATTATGTCAGTTTCGGCTTCTTCCTTGAACGTAGTCTCAATCACTCCTGCTTTTGTGTGACCTAATGCTTTTGCCATAGCAAGTATCGTTTGTTTGGCATTTCCAGAAGCATCTTGATAAACAGCAACTAACGCTGGCACCCCAAAACCTTCCTTATAAATTTCTCTTAGTCTTGATCCTGGACTCTTGGGCGCCACCATAATAACGTCAATATTTTTTGGTGGGATTATCTGTTTGAAATGGATGTTGTATCCATGTGAGCAACTGATTGTCTTACCATCTCTGAGATTTGGTTCGATTAGCTTCTTGTATACTCCTGGTTGTTCCAAGTCAGGGAACAGCATATGGATTATGTCAGCTTGTTTCGCCGCTTCATCCACTGGTAGTGGTGTGAATCCTTCTTGTTCGGCTAGTTTCCAGGATTTTCCACCTGGTTTTAATCCTACTACAACGTTAACGCCTGAGTCTCTGAAGGTCAGAGCTTGAGCGTGTCCTTGATTGCCGTATCCGATTACGGCAATTGTTTTACCTTGAAGGTATTTCATATCTGCATCTTGGTCATGGTAAACTCTTGCCACTCAAATCACCTTATTCGTCTATTCTTACAGATTCTGGTCCCCTTATAAGTGCAGTCTCGCCGGTTCTAGCAACTTCAACTAGCCCGAAAGATTTTGTGAGACTAATGAAAGCATCTATCTTATCTTTGGTTCCGACGATCTCAACGGTAGCTGTTTCAGGCGAGACATCTACTATTCTGCCTCTAAACACATCAACATAGTGAAATATGTCTGAGCGCATCTTAGCATCTTTCGCCCTCAGTTTGACAAGAGCCAGCTCTCTAATTACGGCTTTCTTCGGGTCAAGTCTTGTTGCTTTCAAAACATCTATTAATTTTTCAAGTTGACCAATAAATTGTTCCGCGTCTTTCTCCTCTCCCTCGATAGTGATAGTAATTCTTGCTAGATCCTCTTGTTCGGCGGTTCCAATTGCGACACTTTCGATGTTGAATCCACGTCGCCAGAACATATTTGATATCTTGTATAGAACTCCAGGTTTGTGCTCAACTAATGCTGATATTATGTATGTTTTTGTCATTCTCTTTCAACCTATCACTTCTTTTAAGCTATAACCAACTGGCACCATGGGTAAAACGTTCTCTTCAGGATCTATAGGAACGTCGATCACGGTAGTAACTTCTTCTTTGAGAGATGTCTTAATAGCTTTTGAGAATTCAAGCATTGACCCAACTCGGATTCCTTGAGCTCCATATGATTCAGCAAGTTTCACAAAGTCTGGGACGTCCCCCAACTGAACAGCTGAGTATCTATGTTTATAGAATAATCTCTGCCATTGTGCAACCATTCCCAACATTCTATTGTTTAATATAACAACAGTAACTGGAATCTTCTCTAGCACCGATGTTGCCAATGAATTTTCAGTCATTATGAAGCTACCATCACCAGCTATGTCGAAGACTGGTAAATCTGGTCTTGCTGCTTTTGCTCCTATGGCAGCTGGGAAGCCATATCCCATGCATCCAAATCCTCCCGATGTTATGAAAGTTCGTGGTCTTAGTGCTTTGAAGTATAGCGAAGCCCACATCTGATTTTGGCCGACTTCTGTTGTGACTATGGATTTGTCTGGTATGAGACGTCTCAGCTCTCTCAAAATCTTTGGTGGCGTCAATTCCTTTCCAGAATTTTCAATCTTGTTTTCGGAGATCTCTTTGATTTCCTTTATTTTCTTAGACCAAGATGTTTTCTTTTTATGCTTAATTTTTTTCACTAGGGCCTTGTTTAGCATGCTCAAAGCAGTAGCGGCATCGCTGACAACGGCCGCATCTATACACTTGTTTTTACCTATCTCTGTTGAATCAATATCTATTTGTATCACTTTCGCTGTGGGGCAGAATTCATCTAATTTTCCTGTCGTTCTATCACTAAATCTGCATCCTACAGCCAGCAGCACGTCAGCATCATAGATGATTTGATTCGCTTCTTTGGATCCATGCATTCCTATCATGCCCATAGAGAGAGGATGATTTTCCGGAAAAGCACCTTTCCCCATTAGCGATGTTACAACAGGAGCAAGTAAAAGTTCAGCGAGGTTCTGGAGTTGATTTGAAGCATTAGATACAATCACTCCTCCACCTGCAAGTATGAAAGGCTTTTCTGCCTCAGATAGCATCTCTGCTACTCGGCCAATCTGAGCATTGTCAGGTATTGGTATAGGTTTGATACCCCTTATCCGGATCTTTCCTGAAAATTTTACTTCAGCTGAATCAACTTGGACATCCTTGGGCAAATCAATCAATGCAGGACCAGGTCGTCCTAATGAGGCTATGAAGAATGCTTCCCTAACAGTAGATGGAATTTCTTCCACTCTACGTGGTTGATGGCTATATTTTGTTACCGGACTTGCTATACTTATGATATCAGCTTCTTGGAAAGCATCCAATCCTATTTGTGGAGTTGAGACTTGCCCTGTAATAGCAACTATTGGCGATGAGTCTAATTGTCCGGTCACTAAACCAGTAACCAGATTTGTTGCACCGGGTCCTGATGTCGCCATGCAAACACCAGTTTTTCCACTAGCCCTTGCATAACCGTCTGCCATGTGGGCCGCCGATTGTTCATGTCTAACTAAAACATGTCTGATGTTTGAATCCAGCAAGGCATCATAGACCGGCATTATAGCTCCACCTGGGAGACCGAAAATCGTTTCTACTTTTTCTCTTTCTAGAGCTTTTACCAACGCTTTTGCGCCAGACATTCGGGACATTTTTCTATCATCAACACTGTTTCTTTTTACAACACCCTTGCAGCATAAATTTGACTTTTGCTGCTCAGGCTATACTAGAATTACTACTACGACGAGTAAAATTACTAATTGAATAGTCGCAAGTGGCTTCTTGAATTTCATTGGAGACATTACTATGTCACTCGTCATCGTGAAATAATTTTATTTAACGCCTATAAGGTTATTGGTAATTATCAAGTTTCAAATTTTTTCAGAATCAATTGTGTCTCAGTTGCTTGAACACCATCTATCTCCCTTATCCGTTCGAGGATCTGATTCAAATCAACTGTCGATTCTGCTTCTATCGAGAGTTCAATATCGTAATTTCCCGTGACTTCATATACCTTTTTTATCTTTTTAAAAGCTCTAAGTCTTCGAGCGATAGCTGTTGTATAAACATTTGATTCGCATTTGATCCTAAGAATAGCTTCAACTTTTGTAGGGACCTCAGCCTGCAGATTTTTTCCAGTAATCTGTTCAGCTAATTCTACA
>JBAUBP010000332.1:0-2841 GCA_049676905.1 Bathyarchaeia archaeon | reverse complement strand
GAACTATATATTGTTCTGGCGGAGGAATATAGGACGACATTATTGATGGTCTCGGACTCATATAGTAAGACATATCATTTTACCTTGAATAGTCACATAAGTTAGAGTTTAGAGAATATGAACATTGCGTAAGATTCTTGTATAAACATTTAGCTTCGTTCTCTTTATTAACCAATACAATAATTTCAAAATTACACAAAAAATCGAAGTGCAGATATGAAATTATTCAAATTTGTTCTCATATTGCTAATACTAGCAGCAGTTTATGAACCATATCTAGTATCCGCTTCTTCAAAAGCAGAGTTGATAGTAAATGGGGATTTCGAATCCAATTTGAATGAATGGGAACCATATGTTTATCATGAAACACATGGAAACATTGCGATTACAGCAGGTACAAAGCACTCTGGATCTAAGAGCGTAAGAACTTGGGCAGATCCAATTCCTCAAAGTGCCTATACACTAAAGAGAGGTGGTGGAGCCACCCAAATAGTCCAGACCAACATCAAAGATCTTGATATGATTCTTAGCTTCTGGGTTCTACCCGCAGTTGCCGGTCGTAACGACCATACGAATATTAGAACCATAATTCATATGAAATTAGATGATGGTCGCTCAATCAATCTATCTTATTATGTCGCATGGGCACCTCCCGCTGTGGGCGAGTTTTTATACAACACTTCCGACAACACAATTTTCTTTCTACTTGAACCTATGGATGATATTACTCCAATGCCCGATCCACAGACTCCACAACCAGAAAGTGGAATTCATCAATGGACTTTCATTAAACGAAACGTAAGTAATGATTTCTTCTCTAAACATGGAAATCCTCAAAACATAATCCTGAAGGAACTCGCGGTAAGCTTTGAACTAACTACTGTTTCACATCTCCAGACGCCTGACGCCTTTTGGGATGAAATTAGCCTGATAGCAGAAACTGAGACATCTCAACCAGAACCCACCATAACATCCACTCCAAAGCCTGAGCCTTCAGAACCTATTATAACCTCTACTCCAACACTCGACCCATTAAAGCCCACAACTTCTACGCCTTACACTACATCTCCACCTACAGAAGAAAATCAACTCAACGTTTTAACAGATAATTATGGAATCATCATCATAACTGCCTTGATAATTATCGCGATACTAGTTATTGCTGGTAGAAAAAAATCGCATCAGAAAAAAGGCCCAGCAAAATATTGCATGAATTGCGGTGCAACCATAGAGGTTACTAGCGATTTCTGTGAGCAATGTGGCACAAAACAGGAAAACTAGGCAAATAGTTACTTTTAGGCGCTCATCAATATTTTTTCAATATGCTCGGGCGAAATAAGCTACTTGATTTGATTGATTGCCACAATAGACACAGTTTGACCAGATCGGCTCCTCCTCCAACGGTATTGCCCTAATTGTTGCACCTGTTTCATCTTTGATTCGATCCTCACATTCTTGTTTGGAACACCAACATGCTTTAAGAAATCCTCCTTTCTTTGTAAGAACATCTTTGAATTGATCATAATTTTGTATTTTTTCAGTATGTTCATTAAGAAATTTTTTAGCTTTATCAAAAAGATTCTTTTGAATTTGTTCAAGTGTGCTTTTAACGTTGTCAATTAATTCTTCATATTTGACTGATGATTTTTCCCTAGTATCTCTTCTTACAAAAATGACCTTACCTTCTCGAAAATCTCTAGGCCCTATCTCTATCCTCAATGGTATGCCTTTAAGCTCCCATTCGTTGAATTTCCATCCAGGCGTAAATTGTTCTCTAGAATCATGGAAACATGCGATTTTTGCTGTTTCAAGTTTTTTTTGCACTTCGATCGCCATATTATTGACGTTCTTCTTATCATCATCACTAAAGAAGATAGGCACTATAACTACTTGAATTGGCGCAATTTTTGGTGGAAGTACTAATCCTTTGTCATCTCCGTGAACCATAACTACTGCACCTATTAATCTCCAAGAGACTCCCCAAGAGGCCTGCCAAGCATAATGTTCCTTTTCATCACGTCCAAGATACTTAATACCGAATGGATTTGAGAAATTCTGACCAAGATTATGTGAAGTCCCCATTTGGAGCGCTTTACCATCCCCCATAATAGCCTCCAAAGTAGTGGTATATAGAGCTCCAACAAATTTTTCTTGTTCAGTCTTCTTTCCCAAGATTACAGGAATAGCTAAAATATCTTCTATCAATTCCCTGTAAAGATTCAAAATCATAAAAACTTCCCTATCGGCATCTTCCTTGCTCTCATGAACTGTATGACCCTCCTGCCAAAGAAATTCACTTGTCCTAATGAATGGCTTTGTCCCAGTGATTTCAGCTCTAAGTACTGAGTTCCAGAAATTCAACAAGAGAGGAAGATCTCTCCAGCTCTTGATCCATTTTGCATAAGAATGATATGCTATTGTCTCTGACGTTGGTCGTATAGCCAAACGCTCTCCAATTTCATTATCGCCGGTATGTGTAACCCAAAAAACTTCTGGAGTAAAACCTGCAAAATGCTCCGCCTCTTTCTTTATTAAGCTCTCAGGAATTAATAATGGAAAGTATGCATTTCTATGACCTGTTTTCTTTATCCTCAGATCAATGAATTCACGAATTTTCTCCCACATCTCATAGCCGTTGGGCCTCAGAACCATGAAACCTTTTGCCACCGAATAATCCGCCAACTCTGCCTTCAATATCACTTGAGTATACCATTCAGAGAAATCCTTATCCTTAGAAACTGTGATACCGACATCTTTCACACTCATAGCAAATCACCATTATCCTTATTTTTTTAATCTTGAACAAACGATTGATTAATACCAACTTACTGACATTCTATC
>JBAUBP010000331.1:0-2874 GCA_049676905.1 Bathyarchaeia archaeon | reverse complement strand
TAGAATAACTAGAGAGATAATTCTAGATCCTGAATTAGTGGCCAAAAATACGCCTTTGAAATTCGAACTGAAAGGCAATAGACTATATCGTTGCTCTATTGTTAGTTCATCTAAAAAAAAGTATTAGTATGTTTGACCATCGAATCTAAATAAACTAATATCGACAAATTCTATTTCCAACTGTTCTTTCCCATGTAATAGATCATAATTTTTAAACTCACGACAAGTCTTTTAGAGACAACGATCTCGAAAAGACATTGAGGATTGTTACTATGCCATGCAATGTTGTTGTTGGAGGGTTTTTCGGCGATGAAGGTAAAGGCAAACTGATTTCCTATCTAGCGTTAAAAGATAAACCATCTGCAATAGTGAGAGGGGGAGTTGGACCAAACGCAGGTCATACTGTACAATTTGACGGTAAAACTTATTCTCTTAGAATGATCCCTAGTGGATTCACAAATAAAAGCAGTAAATTACTGATTGGGCCTGGAGTATCTGTTGATCCGAAAGTTTTCTTGAAGGAAATAACTTTAACAGAGACCGAGTCAAGGGTCGGGCTCGACTCACAATGCGGAATTATTGAGGAGAAACATATTCAAGCAGAAATGAGTTCAGCTCATCTTTCGAAAAAAGTGGGGTCAACTAAGAGCGGAGTCGGAGCATGCAATGCTGATAGAGTTCTCCGTGTTGCAAAATTAGCAAAAGATATTCCTGGACTTTCACAATATATTGTAGATGTACCTCAAGAAATCAATAATGTCATAGATCAAAATGGAAACATATTGGTGGAAGGAACACAAGGTACTTTTCTATCGTTGTACCATGGCACTTACCCTTTTTGCACATCAAAGGATGTTTGTGCGGCAGCCATATGCTCTGATGTTGGCATCGGGCCTACCAGAGTTTCAGACATCACCTTAGTGTTCAAAGCTTTCGTAACAAGAGTAGGAGAAGGAAAACTCCAAGGACAATTAAACCGTGAAGAGGTTAGTAAGAGAGGCTGGATAGAGTATGGAACAGTGACCCGACGTGAGCGTAGGGCAGCGCCTTTTGATTTCAATCTAGCTAGGAGAGCAATCATGCTAAATGGCGCTACACAATTAGCTATTACAAAAATAGATTTGATAGCTCCCAAAGCTGCAGGAGTAAAAGTCTTTGAGGATCTACCTAAAGAAGCAAAAGAGTTCATTCAAAATATTGAAAGTAAAACAGATAGACCGGTTACCTTAATCGGAACTGGTCCATCAACTCAAGATATTATTGATAGAAGACGCCAATTAATTAGAATGTAGGCTCATATAAACAATGAATTTTTCTTCTTTAAAATTTTGAGTAATTGCAGATCTTCAGGCACATCTACATCAAATGCAAATCCAAGTGACCAAAATATACGAAATTTTCTATTCCTATTTACCGCTTCTTTCAAATGCTTTTCAAGGCTATTAACTCCGAAATGTACTGGAATAGCTTTTGGTGGACGAAGAAATAGAGTGTTCGTACCGCAATCTTTTGATGGACATATAACAACTGATTCATCATCAATTGAATTAATTAGTTGCTTCAGATCTTGATTTGATAATAAAGGAAGATCTCCTGCTACCAGTAAAATTGCGTCATGTTTGTTCTTTATGCATTTTCTAATTGCCTGATCGATCGCTCCATTTAGAGATGATGTTTTATCTTTTTCAAATTTAACTTTATATTCAGAGGAGATTTTTTTTATTTCCTCGTCTGAGCCAATCACCAAAACTTCTTTTATTGATTTCGTGACAATTTTCAAAACATGCCTTAAAATTTTTTGGGTCAGGTCTTGCCGCTCATTTGGTTTTAGAGATTTTGTTAGTCTTAATTTGGATCTAGATAGTTTCTTAACTGCCACAATAGCACAGATATTCATGGATGGACATCACTTATACTGTTCAAGGTAAGTCTTGCCAAATTAATTTTTGAGTCCATATTGCTCATAAGAGTATTTGTAACAATTACGCTCATACCCAAATCATTTATTGAAGTCTTGAGACTCGCATCTTGATTATCAATAATCATGACATTTATTAGCTCCTTGTATATGGCCGCCACACCAAAAGAGGATGGTTCATTTCTGAGCTCTTTCATCATTTTATGAGCAGGTCCTCTTACTGCTTTTCCTCCGATTATTGGGCTTATAGCAACTTTGTAGGCCGTGGATCTCTTGATCGCCTCCTTTATTCCAGGAATAGATAATATGCAACCTATACTGACAATTGGATTGCTTGGCGCGAAAATTATAGTCTGTGCTTTCTCTATAACCTTCAAAGCATTCGAATTGGGTACAGAATTATTAGCTCCTTCAAACATCACTTTCTTAATTTCAACTTCAAATTTTTTCTTTACAAAATATTCCTGGAAGTCCAATAATCCCTCTCTAGTATCTACCTTTGTTCTTACTTTATCATCGGTCACGGGAATTATATTGTATTTTACACCAAGATATCGACATAGTATTTTAGTGACCTCTGAAAGCGGTAATCCCTTTTGAATTAGAAAAGTTCGGAAGATATGAGTTGCTACATCCATATCCCCGATTTTAAACCATGTCCCTCGATCATAATATTTGAACATCTGTAAGAAATTGTAACTATCTTTCTTCAAACCCCAACCTTTTTCCTCATCAACAAGACCTGCGATCGTATACATTACAGTGTCAAGATCTGGTGAGATATGAAGACCATAAAGCTCTAGGTCATCTCCAACATTTCCTATAATATCTAGTCTATCAGGAGGCAGTATCCTGATTAATCCTTGAAGAAAACGTGCTCCACCAATTCCTCCTGCTAGCACAACTGTTTTTTTAAAAGAAGTCAATTTTTCAAAGACCGTAGTGACACATAACAT
>JBAUBP010000330.1:0-3037 GCA_049676905.1 Bathyarchaeia archaeon | reverse complement strand
ATATTAAAGCGTAGATGCCGGTGACTTCTGCCTTAGCTTTTCGCACTATCTTAATGAGCGCCCTTTGTGTTTCTCCACTACCGATCACATCATCGACGATACATACACAATCCCTTTTTCTAAACATGCTTCTAGGGACATAATAGCTCATCACCATAGCGGATTTTTGTGGTATGTAGATCTCTTCAATAAATTCACTAACACCCACCTCTCTAGTTTTTTTTGCTACGATCAAAGGAACGCTTAATCTATGCGCTAATAGTGTCGCTAAAGGTATTCCATCGGTTTCAGGCGTGAGTATTTTAGTCACTCTTTGTCCAGCGAATTTGTTAACCGCTTGTTGGACAGCACGTTCAAGAAGCATTGTATCGGAAATGACTTGTGTATTATCGAAATATCCTAGTTCATCAAATATTATTCTTCTCTGGATCTCAGTTTCAATTCGCATTATGTTTTCTAATTTCTTATTGATGTCCTGAGCTCGCTCTATTGTTGGTAGAACATGTCCTTTGACATATCTGCTGAGAACTGTTTCAGGTAGACCAATTAATTGTGATAACTCACGGTATGTATAATATTTCTTGGCTAAATTGAGGAGTTCCGTGACCATTAACTTATATCTTAGGTCAACAATCCTCGTTCCAGCCAAAAAAACACCTTCCTTTATACAGCATAATGTAAAGTGTATAACGCTTTCTACGTCAAATTTGATGATTTCTTATCATGACCGTCTCTTTTACTCTCTACAATCCCAGCGCTATCCTGATAGGTTCCGTCGTAAGGTTTCTCGACTCCTGAAGTCATTCGAATCAGTGATAATTGTAGAAAGGATTCTCCACGATTTATTCTGAGATTAGTTTTACTGGTATTCAGCAAGGCAATTGTCAATTGTCCTTTAAAGCCCGGGTCCACAAGAGCTAAACTGGCAAAGAGTCCTTCCCTAGCGAATGAGGATCTGATATGTAGAATGCCCAGCACCTTTGGAGATAGCTCAACTTTTTCGCTTGTAGCTAAGAGCCTATGTTCACCAGGTTTTAGCGTAATGTCTTCTGCTGATCCGAGGTCGTATCCAGCGGGAGTCAAATGTGATTCTTCAAAAGGGGTGATTTCTATTTCTCCATGTTCTATGAGTCTTTTGATTGTGACGTCAGACAAGGCCACTGATCTTACACCAGAGACCCTGCTAGATACAGATCTGATTCCTTAAGTCTTTCGTGTAAAATCAAAGATTAATCCAGTAGATCTCTTGGACATGTAAATTTTATCTCAATACAAATTTGAAGCTATTAAGATAACAATCTATTATTGGAAGAAATATATCATATCTTTAATCTAATTGAGATGAAATGGTTGATGAGTGGCTAGTCAAGTGGGTCCGTAGTCTAGTCAGGATTAAGATGCTGGCCTTCGATCAATCGAGGATGATAGCCGGAGATCGTGGGTTCGAATCCCACCGGGCCCGCCAATTAATCTGTAAAAATTTTTTTTGATATATGAAATTAATGAAATCGGATTAATTGATTATAATAATTTTGTTGTAATTATCTCTAAAACTATTATTATGAAATTATCTATTTCAAGGAGTTATTTATTGAGATTTCTTTGATTTGTATTCTACTTTGAAAAGTGTATTATTGCATTTAAGACAAGGATTGTCTCTAGTACAGAAATCTATTATCTCACCACAATTTGAGCATTTGCATATTGCAGTCAACTCATTTTCGTTATTTTGTAAAATATTACCTCATTATATGTATTTACTTTTTAGATATTATATTAAGATAAATAGGTGAAGAATCTATAATATTATTTCAGAGATAATTTGCCAATCTGTTCGAAATGTCGAAAATCCATAGCACAAGGAAAAATTAGGCGACATAAAAGCCGATGTGGAAAAAAGAAAAAGGTAATAAAAGTGATTACAGAAGATAATGTGGTTCCGGCTGCTTTATAACTTGTAGAACTCTGATTTATGACAAATATTTTTTTATATCTTTACTCTTTCTGAAAACGTTTTTCGATAATTTCGAGTATACCTGATCCTCTGAAGGCAAGGATAACTGCCATTACCATTAAGCCCATTACAATCATCCAATTCTCGGTATATGCGCTGATGCCATCCTTCAATAGTATATATGCAACTACACCAATAAGTGGGCCGAAGAATGTTCTAAAGCCTCCGAGCAAAGTGATAATCAAAATTTCTCCAGATAACATCCAATAGAGAGTATCTAATCCTACATAGTTTAGATGAAAAGCGAATAGAGCCCCAGCTAATCCTGGAAATAGTCCGGATAGAGTGAAACTAACTAGTTTGAGAACCGCATCAACAATCGTGAATTACGACGTTACTGCGTCAAGTATGCTCCAGTTCATGTCTACATGTCCATGATGGATTGGCTATAGCGCACGCTAGAAAAAAAAGGAAAAAAGGGGAAAAAAACTAATCGTATTATGAAACGTTAGTAATCGTATGTTATGAATTACCTGTTAGTATCTGTTGGTCCTATGCTTTGGAAAACATTCTCTACAATAGACTGGTCTTCCTTCTTGTGGTACAAAAGGTACTTCTGCGTCTTTACCGCAATCGGCACATGTTATCTTATGCATAGGTCTTGAACCAAAACTCATTATTTTCACTCCTTCGAAACTAGTTATACAGATGATAATACTCAGAAGTAGAATCACGTATACTGAAGCGTAGTTAGGGACGTCTCACATATAAGCGTATATGTTTGAATTATTAATACACGCTAATTTACCGCGCGTTAGTAGCTACTCTTTTTTAATTTCCTTGATTCTATATCTAAAAAACGGAACTTTCTCTATTTCAGTTAGGGAGAACTTTAGTTCTTAGTTCTGGTTTACAGTTTATTGTTTCTTCTCTGCGAGCGAAGCGAGCATTTTCATTTTATTATAATGGGGTATGTCCATAGTTGGTGAGAGCACCCAAAATTGAACTGTTAAAAAAAGCAGTGTTTGATTATTTGTATCAATCATAACTAAAATTAAAACAAGTCTATTTGACGAACAATAC
>JBAUBP010000329.1:0-5974 GCA_049676905.1 Bathyarchaeia archaeon | reverse complement strand
CCATATACTAAAGAACTTAGAGCAGCAGTTCCAGTGATAAAAAGAAGATAAAATTATCAAGGCACTCATATTTTTCTAAAAGTTTCTCATTGATCATTTAGCTGAGCATAATCTCTAATTAGTCAAGATTTATTAGAACATAAAAATGTAAGTCGAAATTCAAAGATATGGAAAGTAGTGAGGGAAAGAATATCTTGGGAAAAGATTCAGTTAAATGTCTCTTCGAACCAGAGAGCGTTGCTATTGTTGGGGCATCCGAAGATCCAGAGAAATTTGGATACCATATAATGAGAAACCTCATAGATATGGAATTTCGAGGTAAAATTTACCCTGTCAATAGAAAAAGAGACTCGGTTTTAGGATTCAAATGCTATCCTGATGTCGCGTCAATCCCAGAAAATATTGATAATGTAACAATAATAGTACCAGCTCAATATGTACCACAAATATTGATGGAATCTGCTGAAAAAAATGTCAAAGCCGCAGTAATATGCACATCAGGATTCAAAGAAGCTGGAAAAGATGGGATTCAACTTGAGAAAGATATCCTGAAGATAGCAGGCTCCGCCGGAATTCGAATCGCTGGACCTAACACAACAGGAATTCTTAATGTTTTTAATGGTTACACATCTGTATTTGTAAAAATCACAAAACCAAGAAAAGGTAAAGTATCAATAATTTCACAAACAGGAATGTTCGCCTCGGTTCTACTCGAACATATAGTATCTACTCAGAAATATGGTCTCAGTAAAGTCGCAGGATTAGGAAATAAATCGGATCTCGACGACTCAGACATTCTAGAATATCTTGAAGCAGATCAACAAACCCAAGTGATAGCAATTTATGCTGAAGGAATTAATAACGGAAGAAGATTTCTCGAAATAACTAAAAAAGTTTCAAAAAAGAAGCCTATTCTTATTCTTAAATCAGCTAGGTCGAAATCTGGAGGCGACGCAGCCCTCACTCATACAGGTTCACTCATGGTAAGAGACGAGATCTTCGAAGCGTTATGCAAAACATCCGGGATAATCAGAGTATGGGATATAGAAGAATTGCTGGATCTGATCAAAGCATTTGCATTTCTTCCTCCAACAAAAGGAGATCGAGTCGGCGTGATAGCATATACGGGAGCTGGCTGCGTTATGAGTGCCGATGCAATAGAGCATTATGGATTGCAGATTGCGAATCTTACAAAGGAGACTATGGAGAAGCTCACCAGTAAAGCACCTGGATTCGGTATCGTCAGAAATCCTCTTGATGCTGAGTTAGTACGCCAAGGTATGGGGAATGCTGAAGCATCCTTAGTTTTTGCTCTTGAAACTTTTTTTGAAGATCCAAATGTCGACATGATATCTTTAGTCATTGTCGGCCTTACGAAGGAGAGTAAAATATGGGATGTAGATATAAAGAAAGTTTTTTCCAACTTAAAAAACAGATTTCCTGATAAACCAATGGTAGTTTCAATTCTTGCCTCACAAGAGGTAATTGATGAGTACCGAGAGATTTTGGAGAATATGGGAATACCAACATATCCATCCCTTCTTAGAAACATTCGTGCCTTGTATGCTCTTCATAAATATTACAACAGATTCCCTCGATCTTAAAAAACGAAAATTTAGAGAAGCAAGTGATGAATTTTGAATAATCCTCTTGATGAGATTAGAATACTTGATCTAACACGGCTTAATCCTGGCGCATATTGCACCATGCTTTTAGCGGATATGGGAGCGGATGTTCTTAAGATAGAGCAACCTGGAAGAGGAGATTATCTTCGCGATACACCTCCAATGATTGGAGGTCAAAGTTCCATGTTTCTCACTTTGAATAGAAACAAGAAGAGTATGACTCTTAACCTGAAGTCTGAGGAAGGGAAAGAGATCTTTACAAGACTTCTGAATAGTTATGACATTTTAGTTGAAAGTTTTAGACCAGGGGTATGCAAACGTCTTGACATAGATTATGATACTCTAAAGAAAGATCATCCGGAACTAATCTATTGTCCTATAACAGGATTTGGTCAAGATGGACCTTACAAGAATCTTGTTGGACACGACATAAACTATCTAGCCTTGTCAGGCATTTTGAGCCTAACCGGTGAAAAAAATGGACCTCCGATCGTTCCGGGAATACCCATTGCAGATATTGCCGGCAGTATGTTCGCAGTAATGGGAATACTGTTAGCAATTATATCAAGACAAAAGACTGGCACAGGTCAATTCGTTGACATATCAATGTTTGATGGAGTAGTTTCATGGTTGACGATCCAGGCAGCTAGATTTATCGCCAACGGCAAATCTCCAGAAAGAGCAACTTGGCCTGCAGGTGGAGAACCTTTCTATTCAGTTTATCAGACAAAAGATGGAAAGTATGTTGCAGTTGGAGCTGCCGAAGATAAGTTCTGGAAAATTCTCTGTGAAAAGATTGGTGCGAAAGACCTTCTAGAGGACCGAACGGCTAAAGATCAAAGAGCAAAAGAAGTGATAAACAGACTATCAGACATCTTCAAAACCAAAAGCAGGGATGAATGGTTCGATATCTTATACGACCTAGACTCTTGTCTGACTCCTGTGAAAACTTTAGATGAAGTTTTTGCTGATCCCCACGTAAAGCATCGTGAACTGATCTTCGATTTGGATTGTCCAGGATCCGGTAATGTAAAGCAACTTGCTTTACCAGTGAAATTCAGTGATATAAAACCAGAAATTAAGATTCCTCCACCATCTTTAGGTCAACATACAGATTCAATCCTTGATGAGCTGGGCTATGAAAACAGTAAGATAGAACAATTGAAAAAGAAAGGCATCATATGATCAAACAGTTATTTTCCAAATACCAATTATCGATTAGATCATGCTCTTGAGTAATCTCCAATCTAGATCTGTTTCAAGACAACCGTCTTTTAGTAAAGGAAATCCCTGACCTGCAATGCCAAATTTTTGGCATACAAAGCTTCCCATCACAAGTTCTTTAAAACACCCTACGCCAAGGGAGGCTTTAGGTTTAAATTTAGTAAAAATCTTTGGAACTATGCTTCCTCCAGATATTATCAAAATTTTTTCATACCCTAAAGTTCTAGCTTCATCTATAAATGGTCCAATTTTGCATTTTCCACAATTGTTGCACTCGTAACCTAGCTCTCCAAGTTTTGCAGTACAGTCCCTGGATCTAAGACATTGAGGAAGCAACAAAATCCTGTCTGAATGTTTAACATTTTTAAACCGTTCTCTTCCAGAATTGTTTTTCGTTTCTATATAGAGTTCAAGGACTCTATTCTCATCCACTCCCATTTTCGCGGCTATTCTTTCAAACCTACTTAAAGCAAACTCACTTAGTCTCAGCTTGGCTAACTTTTCTATCGCCCGCATGAGTGGACTATCTTTGTTCAGTTTTTTTCAACCCTTTATTTAGCACCCAATTAATTGTATTATAAGCATTTCTTCAATATTAATTTACGTAAAAACTAGTTTTATATTGTATGGACAATTTTATGGATTCTACATCATTATTTATTTCAGTCTAATAGTTAGATTATATTGGAGATCGACAATTTCTTGAGCAAAGATAATACTACAAGAAAACTTGCTGAAACGAAAGCGTATCTAGAACAGCGAGTGTCAGAGCTTAGTGAAGAAACGAAAAAGCTTAACTCCTTTTTAGCAGTAATCGACGAGATTCTAGCAGAGAAAAGTTTCAAGAGAATAGAAATTCCAAAGTCACAGATTAAGTCAATTATTCATCCTCCGAAAGTAGAAGAAAAAGAGTTTCCCAAGGAGATTACCCCGCTAATTGTTGAAGGCAAAAAAATAGGTGAAATATTTCTTGAAGGAAATAATCTGACAATAGTTCCTGCTGAAAACATGAAATTTGATGTAAGCTCTCCGCCAATGAGAGCTTTCTTAATATCCAAAGTCCTCGAACCTATGAAAGTTAAAGATCAAGAACAACTAAGAGAAGGAAAAATCAGTAAAGGAGAACAATTGACTTACGAAATAGATCATGAGAAAGGTAACCTCAAGGTGTTAGTAGTACATAATTTTGGAGATCAAAAAAGACTATTGGAGTTAAAAAATGCTATCAGATGGACTTTTAGACGAATATATGAAAAAAACATTGAACGATAGCCCTGATTTTAATTCAATAAAAAAATAACCAGACATTCAACATATAGAATTCTAACTCAGCATTATAGTCACTAATGAGAGACCAAACGTAAGACTCCCAAAAAAAATTAGAAATTTTGTAAAATCCAGTCTTCTGGCCAGTTCCAACATCATTCTAAGGGAAATTAAGGACAAGATGAACGAAGTTGCTAATGCTATCAAAATATTTATTGTGCCGAATTCTTCCAAGCTAGCTCGAAAACCCAATCCCACAACAAATTCTGCAATAGCCATCCCATAAATTATTGGTACAGATATAATGAAGGTTAATCGAAACGCTGTTTCTTTTTCAACATTTCTCATTAGAAGGGTTGAAGCAACGAGTCCAGACCTACTAAGACCAGGCAAAGCAGACAACCCTTGCATAAATCCAGCAAGAACCATATCCATGGTCCCAATCTTTTCCAAAGATTTGACCCCTTTAAGACTCTTTGAATATTTGAGAAAAAGACCTGTAAGAATTAAGAATACCCCTATGAAACAAGTTAGAAGAAGACCGCTTAATTCCAAAATAAAATATCTAGTTAACAAATACAGGGGTAATCCAATGGCTGCACTAATGACAATTGTCACCAAAAGACTTCTGAATAAAACTGAACAATCTCCATATGAAGAGTACTCACGGTGTACTATGTATTTCATAACTTTCAAAAAATCAGACCTAAACATTATTAGAGCTGCCGTTGCTGTCGAGAAATGCAGAAACATTGCCAAAGAATATGCTGTTTCACCACTTACAGAAGCCGCATTTACTAGATAAAGAATTATCATGCTTTTGCTACTTACAGGAAGCCATTCTAGTAGCCCTTGTAAAAAGCCGATAATGATCGCATCATTCATTGACAATCGTCATCACCACGTATATGCCTTAGTAAACATGGAAGCTCAGCTATAGATCCTATAAGATAATCCACATTAACTTTAGCTAATTGTTGGGGGCTTCCAAGCCCACTGGTTACACCCACAGTAATAGCTCCAATATGTTTACCCGACTCCATATCTGCAACACTATCACCAACAACAATAATCTCTTTAGGACTTGACCCCATCGTTGAAATCGCCGATTTGATATGGTTTGGATGTGGTTTTACCTCCATCGATTCTCCTCTTGAGACCATCACATTGAAAAAGTCTTTAATTCCTGTTTTATTGACGATAACGTTCATGGCATTTTCGCCATCAGCAGTGAAAAGTATCAAGGTCCACCTCATATCCTTTATTTGAGCAAGAGTTTCTTTGACGGAAGGTAGTAATTTGGCTCTCTTCGCTGAATCCATTTCATACCTTTCTATAATCAATACTAGCTTATCGTGAATTTCCTTGTAAATGCTCTCAGATAGATCATTTTCAACTAGAAATTTCTTGATTTCACGATCCATAAAGAAAATACTGTCATTTAATGTGAATTTCATATTTCTTAGAAAAGAATATTTCTTGATTAGAAGCAATGCTTCTTTTCTCGCGCTCAAATAGCCTATTTTAAATTTAATTAGTGTACCATCAAGGTCCATAATAATTATTTTTGAACAAAATGAAATGCTATCGTTAGATGCCATAGCATATCATCTCTCCAATTGTCTATAGCAAATCAATCTGACACAATGACACGTTTCGATTTTGTTTCTGCAATTAATCTTACAATTGTGTCTATTGAAGACATATTCTGAGCTAAGTTGCAGAAGTCTTCTGCTTTTTTCTTGAATTGCGTATTCTGAATAATTTTAGTAATTGCATTCAATAAGGTTCTCTTGGCAAGTTCTTTCTGTTCAAGCATGACTGCCACACCAAGTTGAACTGCTCTTTTTGCGTTAAGG
>JBAUBP010000328.1:0-1991 GCA_049676905.1 Bathyarchaeia archaeon | reverse complement strand
GATTTAAGTTATCTTATCTGCATAAAAAATACTGTAAAAAATGTAACTATCCCATATAGACTATTCAAGAGCATAGATATTATCTCAATAATAAATCATTTTTAAAAAACTTATTGAATAGAAATGAAACGGTAGATCAAAATGGAAAATCTTTCTGCTTTTGAAGTTGCACAAAAACAACTTGAACAATGTGCAAAGATTCTGAATCTTGATTCGGATTTGGTTAAAATTCTACAGGTTCCAAAAAGAGAACTTCATGCATCCTTATCAATTCGAATGGACGACGGTTCTATCAAAGTTTTTCCAGCATTTAGAGTGCAATATAACGATGCCCGAGGCCCAACAAAGGGAGGAATTCGTTTTCATCCAGACGAGACAATCGATACTATACGAGCACTAGCAGCTTGGATGACATGGAAATGTTCTCTTATGGACTTGCCTCTTGGAGGAGCAAAAGGAGGGGTCATTTGTAATCCCAAACAAATGTCCAAAGGAGAGTTAGAACGCCTAAGTCGAGCCTATATTGACCAGATCTGGCAATTAATCGGACCGGAAAAAGATGTACTTGCTCCAGATGTGTATACGGATCCACAGATAATGGCTTGGATGATGGACGAATATTCTAAAATTGTAGGAAGCAATCAGTTCGGAGTAATCACAGGCAAACCAATATGTTTGGGAGGCTCATGTTCACGTGAGGATGCAACTGCTCGTGGAGGCTTATACACTATTCGTGAAGCAGTCATGGATTTAGATATAGAACTAAAGGAAGCTACAGTTGCCATACAAGGTTATGGAAATGCGGGATATTTTGCGGCTTCGCTTATGAGATCTGTTTCTGGATCTAAAATTGTAGCTGTCAGTGATTCAAAAGGAGGGATATACAATAAAGAAGGATTTGATGCGACGAAGGTCCTCGATCATAAGAAAAAAACCCAATCGGTAAGTACTTTCCCAAACGCAAAACAGATTTCCAATGAAGAATTATTGGAACTTGATGTAGACATACTTGTTGTTGCAGCTTTAGAGAACGTAATAACACAGAAAAATGCCCCAAAGATTCGCGCCAAGATAATTGCCGAATTGGCTAATGGCCCAACAACTCCAGAAGCTGACGCAATATTATATAAAAACGGAATTCATGTTATACCTGATATTCTATGTAATGCTGGAGGAGTCATAGTATCATATTTGGAAATGGTTCAGAATTCTTATAGATATTGTTGGGGAGAAAGTGATGTTCATAAATTTTTGGATGAAAAAATGTCTTCATCCTATCATTTGACGTGGCATACTTCTAAGAGAGAAGGAATAAACATGAGGCAAGCGGCTTACGTAATTGCTGTCGAGCGTGTAGTTGAAGCGATGAAGATGCGAGGCTGGATTTAAGAAATTAAAACAATCAGCTAGTGATAATTAAAATAGTATCCACTGATTATTAATACAATCTACATTTCTGAGTCTGGCATCCCGTTAAATTTTTCGTTTCTTAGCCGCTAGACTGGAGATGTAGATGGCCTGTGACTTACCTCTCAGACCATCTTGCAATTGGATATATTAGTTCTGATGGACTTTCTTCTCCAGGCACCCATACAACTTTTTTCTCAGCGTTCTGCCATTGAATGTTGGACATTTCATGTCCAATCTGCCAGCCGGTGGTAGGATCCACTTTATACTTGCCGTAGAATGTGGTCATATCAATTTGTCCGGCAACTTGCCTCATTGCGTCAGAATCTGTTGGTTGGCTGCATTGCTCCATGCATTTTTGCATCACTAGTCCTTGCTGGAACCCTGTTGCCGTCGTATAATCGGGTGATTCGCCGTGGGCTTTCTGGAATTCATCGATGAACTCATCATGACTTGGTCCATAATCGTTTTCATAAAGAACACCAGGTTCCCATTGGGTACACGTGACTATTCCTTCACAATCTTTCCCGAGAGTTTCATAGAATTTCGGGAATACAGCGCCAGTTCCTGGCCAAAGCATTTTT
>JBAUBP010000327.1:0-1655 GCA_049676905.1 Bathyarchaeia archaeon | reverse complement strand
GATTACAGTAGAGTGATGAAGAATCAAGTATATAATGAATACAATGCGATCTGGAAGACAGAGTTCAAAGTGACAATAATGGGCACTAAAACTATTCTAAGATATTCCTCCAAATCCACCTAGCTAGCCAGCTCTCAACTTTATTTGAGTTGTAATTGTTTTACTTGAAACCTATCAGACTCCGCCTTTTTCGACTTTCTGCGTCGATCTTAATTTTATTCTACCATTCTGGAGTCGCTTTCTTCTTCGAAGAGTCAACCACACCAATGTGAGCATGACAGGAATCTCGATTAGAGGTCCGACTACCGTAGATACAGCTACCATCGGCATTGAGGCAAAAGCGGTTAATGCTATTGCTATAGCCAGCTCAAAATTTCTTCCTGTACAATGAAATCCCATGGTGCTGGCATCTTCATAATTGTATCCTAGACGTCTTGTAGTATAATAGACGAGGTTAAACAGTAGAAAGAAGAATAGAATTACAGGTATTGCCATCTGCCAAATAAGATTGGGATTATCTATTATGACTCCACCTTTTAAAGAAAACATTACGACCATAGTGAAAAGTAGTGCCAGTAACTGCATGGCATTGAAGTATGGAATTAGCCTCTTGTTTAACCATGATTCAGATTTACGTTTTATCACTTCTCTACGCGTTATGACGCCAAATAGTAGTGGTAGACCCAAATAGAGTAGTACACTTTCACCAATTAGGATTATGTCTATTGCAATGTATGTCCCGACCAAGAGTGCGATATAGAGTGGCGTGGTGATTATTTGGATAATGGAGTTCCAGGCCATAAGTACTATTCCAAGGGGGCCATTTCCTTTAGCAAGGTCAGTCCATACTAAAACCATGGCTATACAAGGTGCAACTCCGAGCAGAATCAATCCTGTCCATAAATATTTTGCAGTCTCATCCGTTATTAGACCGAAATAGGGAAGAATCTTTCCAAAAAATATGAATCCTAAAGCGTAAAGTAAGAAGGGATTAACCGCATAGTTAAAGAAGACTATGATTCCTACTTGTTTCTTGCTTTGTAGAGCTTTTTTAAGTTCATCTAATTCTATCTTAGTCATGGCTGGGTAAATCATTAAGAATAGCCCTATCGGAATGCCAATTGCCAAACTTTCACTAAATTCAGGAAAATACTTACCTAACAAAAGTCCAGAAATAATGCAAAGTACTACCCATAATGCTAGAAGCTTTTCAATCCATCCTAAACTAGCGTCGTTTTCCAAATAACTCACTTTCACTTTAATAGATTCAAGATTGTTTATCTATTAATTCATATACTTTTCCATGCTTACAAAGTAGGGACTAAGATGAGCAGAGCATTAAGTAAAGCAAGAGTAGAAAGGCTATTAGATTCAGGACTATGTGAATCCAAAAATCCTAACAAACACATAAAAGAACTAGAAAACCTGGTTTCCCAAATCGACGAAGAGAATGTCAAAAGACAATTTTATGCCTTCAAGGCATTAGCTGATACTAATAGAATCAAAATATTACAACTTCTAAAAAACAGATCCATGTGCTCTTGTGAAATCACAATGGCCTTAGATTTAACAGAGCCAAATACCTCCCATCATCTAAACCTTCTGGAGAGAAATAACATAGTTAGAACAGAGAAGAGAGGTAAGTGGATATTCTA
>JBAUBP010000326.1:0-5155 GCA_049676905.1 Bathyarchaeia archaeon | reverse complement strand
GCTGTTAGAAATAGTGTTGGAATATTTGATATTTCACATATGGGTAGAACATTTGTTACAGGTCCTGATGCTGAAGCTTTCTTAAACTATGTTACAACTAATAATGTTGCAACTTTAAGAGATAACCATGCTCAATATACTCTTCTCTGCAACAGTGAGGGTGGAATTAAAGATGACTTGGTTATATTCAAACTAGTAGACGGTCAATATCTCGTGATTTTCAATGCTGGCAACCGTGAAAAGGATTTCACTTGGATTCAAAAGAACTCTAAGAACTACAAGGTTGAACTAAAAGAAGTTTCCAACGAAACTGCAATGATCTCTGTACAAGGTCCCAAAGCTTTAGCTACTGTTCAAAAATTAACAACAACTAATCTATCTGAAACTATACGTTTTGACTGCATGTTCGCAAAGGTAAGCGGAAAAGAGTGTATTCTCTCGAGAACAGGTTATACTGGTGAGGATGGTGTAGAAATCACTGTTATGAATGCATCAGTAAATGATCCAAGTAAAGCACTAGAATTGTGGGAAGATATACTCAAAGCTGGAAAAGATTATGAAATCAAACCCTGTGGTCTCGGAGCACGTGATGTTCTACGTTTAGAGGCAGGAATGTGTCTATATGGAAATGACATCACAGAATCTACTAATCCATCAGAAGCAAGACTCGGTTTCGTTGTTAAAGTGGATAAAGGAGATTTCATAGGTAGAGAAGCAATTATTCGAAAAAAAGAAGATGGAATCAAGGTAAAACGAGTTGGCCTACGAGTCATAGGTAAAGGTATACCCAGAGCAAAATGCAAGATAATCAGAAATAGCGAAAATATTGGGGCAGTAACCAGCGGAACTTATTCGCGCCTCCTAAATTTGGGTATAGCAATGGGATATGTTCCAATCGAATACTCGAATGAAGGAAATAAGGTCTCTATTGAAACCCATGGAAAACTAATTGACGCTGAAATTGTTGGATTCCCATTTTATGATCCCAAAATTTATGGTGTTAAAAGAAATTCATAATTAATTCCAAAAAATTACAACTAAAAAATAAAACAACAATGTGAATTTTCATTGAAAATCGAAGATTACAAAGTTCCAGAAGGACTCTACTATTCAAAAGATCATGAATGGCTCAAAATGGAAAGTGATGTCTGTCGAATAGGAGTAACAGATTACGCACAGAAATCACTTCATGAAGTTGTCTTCGTTGATCTTCCAAAATGCAATATCAATGTTACAAGCAAACAGGCTCTCGGTACAGTGGAATCAGTAAAAGCTGTATCAGATTATTTTGCTCCTATAGGAGGTAAAATAATAGAAGTTAACGATGTTTTATCTAACAAACCTGACTTGATTAACACAAGTCCCTATAATGAAGGTTGGATTGTCGTTATCAAACCAGAAAACTTCGAAGAAATAAAAATGTTAATGGATTCAACAAAATATGCTGAGCTTCTGAAGTCCATAATTAAAGACTAACATTTCAATAAAAAACAAGTTTATTTCTAAACGTCGAAATGTTTCCTAACATTCGATTTGTTTCTTATATGCCGGCATTTCTATTATTATGAAATATAATTATAGAATTAGGTGACGAAATGATTTTTGATGCTCACACACATGTGGGTAAAGGTGATCCCTTTCATTACTCAGAGTCTGATGACAGTCCCATATCAATTGAAGATTTACTAATAGAAATGAACAGAAACAATGTAGACAAAGCAATTGTCATGCCAAATTTTCATTTACCACACAGATTATGGGATTCCAATATCGAACTGGCAAAATCAATTGAAAACAATTCAAATCGACTTTTCGGTTTTGCATGGTTAGATCCAAGAATAGAAAATTGTTGCAATCAACTTGATTCCTTGATCAAGGAATTTGGATTTAGAGGATTGAAACTTCACCCAGTTTTAGGTGGATATTATCTAACAAACAAAACCGTCTTACGTTTAATTGAGAAGGCGATTAGTTTGAGGATCCCAATAATGGTTCATACAGGATGGGGATTACTTGGCAGCGCTACTTATGTCGGACAATTAGCAGAGAAGTTTCCAAAGGGGCAATTCATTATTGCACATATGATTGATCCTGAATGTATGAATGTAACAAAGAAGAACAAGAATATTTATCTTGAAACTTCATATGCTCAACATCCAAGAAGAATTACTCAAGCTGTTAATACCATAGGATCTGACAGACTGCTTTATGGATCTGATTATCCTCTTGGTGGAGGCATAGAATTCGAGATTTCTAAGATAAATCTGGCAAAGATAACTGATAAAAATAAGAGGATGATTCTTTCCGATAACATATCTCGACTGATAGAATAACAAAAAACAAACTGTAAAGATTTTATACAGCTAGCAATTCTTTCTTGCAATGGTTGTTAACAATGCCCAATGAGAGACTAGATAAATTCTTAGATCAAAAAGTTTTAGAACTGAAACAAGCAGGTTTCGCTCCCCATATCAGAGTTCTATCAGGTCCTAATTCCACAAAATCAATTCTTGATGGAAAGGAAGTTTTAGTCTTATGTGCAAATAATTACTTAGGACTTGCAAACAATCCAGAAATGATGCAGGCCGCCAAAGATGCTATTGACAAATATGGTGCGGGAATGGGCACCGGACGCATGATCATGACCTATGATATACAGAATGAACTAGAGAGTAATTTTGCTAAATTCAAATCATCAGGCGCATCACTTTGTTTCCCAACTGGTTACATCGCAAACCTAGGATCTATATGGCCATTAATGGCTGAAGGTGACACTATCGTAAGTGAAGAGCTCAATCATGCTAGTATAATTGACGGCTGTAGAATGTCTCGAAAAGTCGATCGCATGGTCTACAAACATCTGGACATGGAAGATCTGGAGGAGAAACTAAAATCCAGTCAGAAGGAACGAGCAAAAGGTAAGACGATGATAATATCTGATGCAGTCTTCAGCATGGATGGAGATATTTGCAAGCTGTCAGAGATGATCGAGCTTGCAGAAAAATATGATGCTTTCATTTTCATAGATGAGGCTCACGCTTCAGGAGTTCTAGGAAAAACTGGCAAAGGCACTGTTGAACATTTTAACGCCTATGGAAAAGTGGACATTCAAATGGGTACTTTGTCAAAAGCAATAGCCACCGTCGGCGGATATATTGCAGGTAGTGAAAATCTAGTATACTATCTACGTCGTGCATCCAGACCATTTGTTTTCTCAACCGGATTCCTTGATCCTGCAACATGTGGTGCAACAATGAAGGCTCTTGAAATAATAGAAAGGGAGCCTGAACGTGTGCAAAACCTATGGGATAATACGAAATATTTCAAGAAGGGTCTAGATGACCTAGGGTTCAATACTGGTGTGAGTCAAACTCCAATTACTCCTGTGATTGTCGGCCCAGCAGATAAGGCTCGTGAACTAAGCAAGTATCTATATGAAGAAGAGAATATTTACGTTCAAGCCTTTAGCTATCCAGTCGTACCAAAAGACTCAGCCAGAGTAAGAACTATAGTAAATGCTCATCATACAAGAGAACAATTAGACTTAGCATTAGGCGCATTTGAGAGAGCTGGTAGAAAACTAGATATACTCTGAAGGAATGGTCAATTTTCTAATTGACCTCAAAGTTTTTTTTATTTTTCAGACACGATTATAAATCTCTTTCAAAATCTGAATATTCTCTTTTAATGTTTTTATCGGATTTTGCAGATTCAGCAACTCAAGTGAGTAATAACCATCGTATTTCTTTTGCTTCAGAGCTTTGATAGCTTTTTCAAGGTTGCTTATTGGCATAGTACCAATGTCTAGGGGTGTATGGAGATCATTTTTGCCATCATTATTGTCAAAATGAACATGATACAGCTTCTCAGTATTCATAATAGCTGTTGTTGGGTCTTCATTTGTCATATTAAGATGTCCTACATCTATTAATGCCCCGAGATTTTCGATATTAAAATCTCTTATAACTTGATTGAGTTGACTTGCTTCTGATACAATTTTTCCAGGAGAGTTTTCTAAACAAATTTTTACTCCAGAAGATTTCGCATATTCACAAGCTTCATTCAATGAATTATATAATATTTCCAAAGATTTTGCATGATTATTTACATCGCTTTTACTTGTTGGCGTTACGACATAGACTTTGTCTGTTCCAAAGTCGTTCGCCCAATCAACACAAGCCTTCACATAATCGACAGTACTCTTTCTTATAGATTCATCAGGACTCTCTAAACAAAGTTTACCGCCACTCAATGCCATAGGTGGTCCACAACCTATCATCATGGTCTCTAATCCAATCTTTTCTAATAGATTCTTCATGCCAGCCCGCTTTTCTTGAGTAAGCTCTTCAGGATAAGCTAGGATCTCAATTCCATCAAAACCCGCCTCCTTGCCAAGTTCTATTCGTTTCTCTGGCTTCTCTTTTAAAAACGTGGCCGCATTTATTCCAATCTTCAAGATCATGCACCATTAATCTCAGTAAAAATTCAGAATCAATATATACATTTTACATATAGTTGCATGAGTCTATTAGAAAGAGTTTCTTATCAATGTGAGAGATATCATAATGCAACTTTTCAAGATACATACTGGCCTCATCAAACCTAATCAGGATATAATAAATGAGATAATTCAAAGTTTGGACACTTCACAGATTAATATCGAGGACAACGATATACTTGCAATTACGAGCAAGATCGTTGCACTATCTCAAGGAAGAATTGTTAAGCTAGAAGAAGTGAAGCCATCAGATCTAGCTCTGAAATTATCTAAAAGGTATAATCTGGATCCTGAGTATGTGGAATTGATCATCCGGGAAGCTGATAAGATCTATGGGGGGACTGATCAGGCTATCTGTACACTAAAAGAAGGTGTAATGATAGCTAATGCTGGTGTCGACCGAAAAAATGTTCCTTTAGGCTATGCAGTGCTTTCACCAGCGAATCCATATGAATCAGCTCAAAACATCAGACAAAGAATCCATGATATTAAGGGAAAATTCGTAGGAGTTGTTATTGTCGATAGTAGAGTCACTCCACTTCGTTTAGGAACGGTAGGTGTTGCATTCGGTTTCTCAGGGTTTAGTCCTGTGCGTGACTGCAGAGGCTTTAAAGATCTTTATGGTAAGCCATTACAAATAACAAGACATTGTCAAGT
>JBAUBP010000325.1:0-5759 GCA_049676905.1 Bathyarchaeia archaeon | reverse complement strand
GCGCTTGATCTGGATAATTTGAGTTTACAGATAATCGGATATCGTAAATTATTGAATTACCCTGAGTAATACTACTCGTCAGAGGAACTACATCCAAATAGAAATTGGAAGCAGTAGAAGTTGTCTCCTCATTACATTGCACCTCTAAAGAATAATGAGATATTGCAGTTTGATTTTCTGCAATAATTTCAAATGCACCGATATCGTTTTGACCCAGATCTCTTGGAGATGTATAAGATGAATTCGCATAGACAACTCGATCGACAATGGTTAGGTTGCTGTAAAAGGTCGCAATTACTTCGACATAAGTAACAGTTAGCTCTCCAGTGTTGCCTACATCACCAGTAACATGAAACCTTTCAGAGCTATCAGTTGAATTTGAGTGGGTAATATTGAAAGATCTATAAGGTGAGTTTGTAAATGGTATCGTTGTGATACCGAATGTGAAAGAATTCACCTGCTGCGCCAAACTTGTATCGGTCAGTATTATATCGACAGGCGAGTTTTGACCAGGCGTCATAATGTCTAGCATGGTATGAGCGGATGTGCTCGCTATTGTGTCATCACCTATATTTCGGAATGTCGCCGTGATGACAACACTTGCATTACTACCGGCTGGAGGATTTTCAACTTCAGCAAATACATGATACCATCCGAAATCATCAATTAGACCAGTGGCACGATTCTCAGCCACAGTCGGATTAGTTTGTGCTAAAACAAAATTTCCAGAATTAACTAAAGAGAGCCCTAAGAGCATTATGAGAAATACTAATCCTTTATATTGACTCATGGCCCAAAGCCACTTAAATCTAGGCAATCTTCACTATTTTACTATTCTTATTTTAAGAAGAGCCTTTTTCACAAATATATTGTTTTGTACTCTAAATTAGAAGCATCTAAAACTAGAAAGATAGGGTCAGAAATACAATTTTTTAAGTCTATTACAGCGCATTAGACGTATAATATCAACATAGAGCATGTATTTTAATTAACAAGTGGTCGCCGGACCGTTATTGTCCGGCCTACCGGACTATTTTCCTGAGATACCTAGAACTCCTGCGATTGCACCGATTATTAATGCAAACAAGCCGACTCCCATGATTATCCATGGCCACCAAGGAACTGTTATGAACCAGACCATTACAAGGTAGACATTTGCTAGAGAACATAGGAACACAAAGATGCCACCTAAGGCCCAGTAACGCACCCATATGAGGAAAGCTCCAAGAATAATTAGAATACCAAGAAGCACTCCAATGATAACTCCTCCCCAAATATAAGGAGCAAGCCAACCCGGTACATTAGCAGGAAACAGTAGCGCTAGAATTGTTGCCGCTATTCCAGCTAGCATTGTTAGTATACCAGCGAGTAGAGCTATTCCAAAACCTTTGATTGCTCTTGGTCTTTGCGGAAAAGATGGTGGAGGCAATCCAGGGAATGGAAATCCAAGTGAAATTTGTTGATTCATATTATTCCCAACTATAAGAGATAGTAGTCTAAACGATTCTTAAGACTTTTCACTGAAGGGAAATTACCCATTTTATGATTAAGAATTGCAATAATTTTGTAAAATCGGTTATTGCAATACTAGAAATGCAGATATTATTAGCAGAGCACCAATCAAGATTCTTTGGATTACTCTTCCTTTGAATTGTGCTGTGCTTAACTTATTCACTTTCATCATTCCAAAGCCGATAAGTATACCCATCAATATGACAGGTGACGCTACTCCAAGTGTAAAGATTGTGACATCGATTAGTGGAGTGCTTGATTTGACTAGAAGCACTATGAGAAAAGCAGCTATGCAAGGCAATTTAACGATTGAAAAGAGTGCGCCTAGACTGAAGTCATAGATTGGACTATTCATTTCCTTTGTTTTCTGGATTAATCCTTTAAGCCTGGTAGGTGTTCGAAATAGATGAACCTTGGCATCAATACCACTGCCGCTTCCCCATTTCCTAGAATAAATGTCTTGAGCCGCCTCAATGAGGTATAGTAGACCCATGATTAACAGAACTATAACAATAATCCAAGTTAGAGAGACTAAGGATCCCATGATAACCGGGTTTGAGACAATTAGTGAGAAGAAGATTAAATAAGCATAAATAAGGCCAATCGAGATGAGACCGATTCTTTTAGTTACACTTTTCAGCTCAGTCTTGTTGGCTGTCGCAAAGAATACTGACGCCAATGCTATTAGACAAGGATTAAAACCAGATATCGCTCCCAACGCGAATACTAGGGGTTGAGAGAATGTTGTTCCATTCTGGTCCGAAATTCCTTCTGCCAAGGATCCTTTAGTAAGATAATATACCGCATTTCTTATCTCACCATCACTGAAAGGCGGATAGTATACAAGCCCAACTTTTGAGTTATGCACCACAAGGATAGAACCTCCTTCAGCGCTTTTTGAAATATTGAAAGCTTCAAAATAAGCTGTACCAGCTTCTAAATTTCTATAGTAGTTTATCGCCTTAAAGGAAACTTCATCGGAACTAAGATTCCCCTGCCACTTGGGATATGATTTCGCAATAAACAGATTGTCTTCATTCTCTTCACAGGTAGGACACGTACTATAATACAGGAACGCCACATACGTTTTATTCCCTTGAAGAAGCCCCTCCCTCGACTCAAAAGAGATCGGTACAGCTCCTAATTTTTGCTCTAATTCATCACCTTCACCGTACGATTGTGAGATAGGATCACTCATTGCTGTTAATGCAGCATTCCAAAGAACAATAACTAGTAAAACAACAGCCGCTAAGACAAATATGAGATGTTTAATTTTTTGTGAGATCAATTTTTGGTACCCTTTAGTTTGAAGTCTATGTTTTGGGCTTTGTTAATCGGAACCAATCTGAGAGCGACTTAAAAGACTTATTGGCGGTAAAAGCTGATAGAATCAGTATCGCATATAACGGTAAATATTGAATCAGTGTTATGCTATTAATATCATAATTAAAAGAGAACTGGGGCAAATAGGCAATAATGACTGCTGCCGTAAAGTAAAACCAGCCAATATTTTTCCTATTTATTCCTAAAATCGCAACAAATGGAAGAAGCCATATCAAATACCATTGGAAAACAGCAGGGGCATAGAGGAGAAATAATCCGAATAAAATAAGACACCCTTCTGCAAATTCAATAAAACTCTCTAAATTTTTATTTCTTAAGAGAAGAAAGCCTGTCACAATAAAAGCGGAGTATGTGACAATTCTTGCAATATTGACTGTTGAATGGAATGGGAAAAGTAACTCTATGATCCTATAGAGGGATGAGTTATAGGTTATATTTTGTGAATACCAAAAGATCTGATGAAGAAGATTTAGGCCTGACGACAATAATACTGGAATAAAAAAAATTGATGATGTTATGATAAACCATACTAAAAATTTCTTAATTTTCCCTCTGCTGAAATTTCTTAAATGTATTAGAAAAATTGGTAAGAGGAGAATTGGAAAGAGTTTTGACAGGCATGCACTAGAATAACTTATCGACGATAAGCGGATTCGACTCTTAACCAGAAGAAGCAGACTTAACAGTATAAAGAAAATGGGAATTGGTTCTATGTGACCGTTACCCGTTGATTCTATAATAAGAAGTGGAGACCATGCATAGATCATTATTCCTGAAAGCAAATTTTCTGGATTAACTTTTTTTATTAAGAGTGTAAGAACAAAAATATTCATCAGATCAAAAATTGTTGTAAGCAATTTTATTCCGAAGGGATTTCCATCTGTAAAAAAGTAGGCTATTCCAAATATGAATTGTGCGATGGGTGGATATACTGTTAAGGTATGTTTGAATTCATAATCGATAAAGTATGCGACATCTTTTAGTGCAGCAAGTTCTGACGATTCAGGTGTATATAGATAAGGGTTGATCCCGTGAAAAATCAATCGGCCATCCCATAGGAACCTCATCATGTCATGGCTAAGAGTCGGTTTGAGTGAGATCAAAATTATTCGGAAGATTATTGAGAAGATGATAATTATGAAAAATATTTTTTTGATGGAAGGATTCGATTTTGAATTTCTGTTAATAACCAGTATCGAGAATGTGTAGAATACGAAGCAAATTAGAAAGAGGCTAACGAAATTCGAGATATTCAAACCAAGATTATCTAAAGCGAGTATTCTAAGGTAGATTGCAACCTGAACTAATCCCAATATGATTAGAAATAGGACCTTATTTTCAGGGGCATATAGTCTAATTTTATTTATGCATGATTCCCGAATCGACGTTTTCGCATTCGACATTCTGTTAAGACACGCAGAAAATTGTTAGATGCCATTTAAGGGCATCTTTCTGAACTATGGGATTGTGTGTGAGCTTTGGACGTTCATTTTAGTTGAAGCGGTTTGCAGTATTTTTCTTCCGCATTATGAAGATGACTAACAAAAGAGATACTGCTGTCATGAGCATTGTTGCATATTCATGGAATTCAGGTATCGGTACGCCTGACTGTTCCATGTAGAAATTAAGGGGTATATAACCACCTTCGGATACGGTAACTTCACGCGCTTGGTCAATATACCCTGGCATCTGGGCCGTAACTAGATAGTTACCTGGTGGAACGAACATGTAATAATTGCCTCCCATATTGAACTCCCCCTCAAACCTACCATGCTCGCCTGCTGCGGTAATATTAGCCCAGCCTGTCTCACGATAATCGCCCATATGGTTTCTCGTATACACTTTCCCACCTATACTTGCTGCTCCTCCTACCGCCAAGGCCTCATTCGTAGATAGAGCTAGTACACTAAATGAAAAGACTAGGATTAATGTAATTAAAATTGAGATTCTCAATACACTTACCTTGTACCCAAGAATCTGTTTCGCTTCCCTAAAAAAGTTGTCTACACTAATTATTAAAAGTAGAAAATCAAAAAAATTTATCATGAAGTTTTTGAGTTTCCTAGATGCAACGTAAATAGTGGAAATGTATACAGAATAAATGTTGTTCGAGCTGTCTCATATGATTGTAATTGATAATGTATCTCTTGATCTGTCAGTGGATGAATCGCTTAAAGTCGGCCAGTTAGGACGTATAGCCGATAAAATCGATAATATGGATAAAAAATTAGAAGAATGCAAGAAACTAATCAAGCCGGCTGCACTTTACACTTATACTAAGGTAGAACAAGTCTCGAAAGAAGGTTTACTAATAAACGATAATAGACTCCTTAAAAGTACAAAACTCGCCGAGCAATTAAGCTGTTCAACCGAAATAGCTCCCTACATAATCACTATAGGTCCTGATTTGGAAAAGAGAGTAACTTCGATTGCAACAGACAAAATACTGGATTCATGGATACTCGATAATCTAGGAACATATGCCCTTCGAACTTTAGGAAAACATATTGAAGAGAGGATCCGAAATGAGAAAGGATGGAAGATATCAAGATTCAACCCCGGATCCACGCCAACATGGAACCTTGAGGAACAAGAGAAGATCTTCGGCATATTCTCTAAAGAGGCTGTACAAGAAAAAATTGGAGTGCGGCTGACTGATACTTTCATGATGATTCCAAAAAAAACTGTATCAGGCATTATGGGTCAAGCAATTTCTGATTATCATAATTGCATAGAATGTCAACTCACATGTGAATATAGATAAATGCCATACAAAGAGTGAAAATCACGATATCACCGTTAAGCACATCGAGCAAACGTCAACTGTAAAAGAAAAAATTTCCATTAGATCTTATTGTTAGTATCCAAACATCACGAATAGCTTTAATATCTTAATTTAATAG